>NZ_JBYSVC010000006.1:0-62211 GCF_057922285.1 Leptothrix toolikensis (SeqCode) | reverse complement strand
GGCCTTGAGCCAGACGCAGCGGATCACGCACGCCGGTGTAGATCCGCACCCGTCCCGGTGCCGCCAAGATGTGCGCTTGGGGGGGCAGGCGCAGACCGCCGTCCACCACCACCCGCAGGGGCTGATGGGCGGTGGTGACCAGTCGAACATCAAGGCGTGGATCGTCAGCCAGCACGGTGCCGATGCCGGTCAGTACCGCCCCAGCGCGCTTGCGCCACGCATGCCCATCGGTGCGTGCCGCCGCACTGGTGATCCATTGGCTGCGACCGTCGGGCAAGGCGGTCCGGCCATCCAAGCTGGCTGCCACTTTGAGTCGCACCCAAGGGCGCTTGCGCACCATGCGCGAGAAAAAGCCGATGTTCAGCTCGCGTGCTTCGTGCGCCAGCAAGCCGACATCGACCGTGATACCGGCAGCGCGCAACCGGGCCAGCCCTTGGCCGGCGACCAGCGGATTGGGGTCGCTGATGGCCACCACCACACGGCTGACGCCGGCTTCGATGAGCGCGTCACAGCACGGCGGGGTGCGACCGTGGTGTGAGCAGGGCTCCAGCGTGACGTAGGCGGTGGCACCTCTCGGCTCATGGCCTTGCTGCCTCGCGTCGCGCAGGGCCATGACTTCAGCGTGGGGACCGCCCGCTTGTTGGGTGTGGCCTTGGCCGATGGTTTGACCATCCGCTTGCACCAGCACGCAGCCCACCCGGGGGTTGGGGTCGGACAAGCCGATGGCGTGTTGGGCCAGCGCCAACGCGCGCTGCATGGCTTGGTGGTCGGGGGTCAACGGTGGGTGCGAAGCGTGCGGCACGGCGGGATGCTGGGCTAGGGTTGATGGGGCTGTGTCACCAAGGGCAGCGGTGGTAGCACGCCGCTTGGATCGGGACTGAGGTTGTAGGCCGGGCACAGGGTGGCGGCGCGCACCACCAGAAAATTCTGATCCGCCAAGGAGCTGCTGACATCGGTGTAGCTCTGGGGATGCTCGGCGTTGTCGATGCGTCCGTTGCCGTTGCGATCTTGGCTGTAACGACAGATTCGCAAACTCCAGCCGCGTGCCAACACATTCAACCGTCCCGACCAGCGTGCGGGGTTGCCTGCGGGTTGGACCAAGCAGCTGTAGCTCACGATGGTTTGCGCTGGATTGACCACGGCCGGGGCATCGTCGAGGCATTCGACGGCCGGGTTGGGGTGCCCGGTGCTGGTGAGGCTGAGTTGCATGTCGAGATCAAGGGCGGGGCTGGGAGGATTGGCCACATCGGCGGCGTTGGGATTGTCGCTGTTGGTGGCAAAGCGCACGTAGCCTGCGAGTAAAAAACCGCTGATCAACGTGCAGCCGCTCAAGCTGCTGCGGGTGAGTTGACTGTTGTTCAGGCTAGGGTCGCTGTTGCAGCGGCTGGTGACAAGGCCGCTTCTAGCATCGAACAGCCAGACCAGGGCACCGTCTATGCGCGGCTTGAAGGCGATGCTGCCGTCGCCCAAATCTTTGGCCTGAAGGGGGATGCTTGGATGGCGCTTGAGCGGTTGATCTGCACTCGGGCCGTTCCACGGTGCGATGTCAGGGGCCAGCAGCAAGGAGCCGGGTACGTCGGCGGGCATCTCGTTGAGCAAGGTGTTCAGCGCCAAATTTTGCGGGCCGCTTTGCGCTGGGGACCAGTTCAACCTGACTTGGGCATGGGTGAGATGGCTGAGTCCCGTGCCTGTTCCCCACGCTGCAAGGCTGCCGATTTGCTCATAGCGGGTATCGGACTGGAGCAGTGTGGTGGTGGTGTTCGTGGGTTGGGTCGTGCCCCATGCGCTGCGTAATCGTTCCAGCTCATGGCTGGCCAAGCGGGCTGCTTGGATGCGTTGGCGGGCCAAATCACCACTGCTGCGCAACACCGCTTGGAAGCGCATCAGACCGACGATGCCGATGCTTAGCACCAAGGTGGCGATCAGGGTTTCGAGCAGCGAGAACCCGGTCCATGAACGACATCGGTGCATCAGGGTGGCCATGATCAACACCTTTCAGGGTTCGTGATCGCGCCAGCGGCCGGGCAGCATCACCCATGTGCCCGTGTCGAGTTGCAAGCGTTGCAGCACAGTGGGGTCGCGGTTCATGACGATGCGACCGTCGATCAGGGCGTCGGTCTGGGCCACGGCGGCTCCGTCCAAGGTGGCCGGTGCTGTGCTTGCCGAGGTGCCGGGATGGCGCCAGCTCAGGCGCTGCGCGAGGATAAAACCGTGGATGTGGACCTCGCCTTGCAGTTGCAGGTGGCCTTCCACCACCAAAATCACCGGCTGATCGGCTCGGCCCACGGTCAGCGGGCCGGTGAGATGCCCATCGCCCCGCAGCCACAAGGCGGTGGCTCCTTGGTCCAGCGCGGTTTGGGTGGCATTCGCGTCACAGAGCCCGCCGGTACAAGGGGGCAGGCTCCAGTGCGGCAGTTTGACCAAGCTGCTGCCGGGCAGTCCGAACAGGCGCATCGGCCAGTCGGAGGACCACAGGTTCGGGGGCGGGGTGGGGATGGTGCCCACTGCTGGATGTTGCAAGCCGGGGTCGAAGGCCAAAACCGATGCCTGTGGTGGGCTCCCGGGCAGACCCATGAGCTGCGCGCTGGCATCAAGCTGGATGCCGCCTCCCGCAGCCAGCGCCAAGCCCATGCTTTGTGGGTCGGTGTTGATGATCGCCGCTGGGCCGTGGATCTCGATGTTTATGCCGGCACTCAAGGTGGCTTGCGGGGGCGAGCGCAAAGAGCCGACCGGGGCCAAGACGATCTTCACTTGGGCTTGAGCCTCGGCGGTTTGATCGCCGCCGCAACCCAAAGCTGGGTTGGCGCATGACCGGCCGGTGCGGGCGATGCCAAGGGTGTGATGCGCACGCTGAAGGCCGGATGATCCCCGTCTTGCACGTTGGGGTCGGGTGGGGCCAAGGTGGCCAGGCCTTGATCGGGGCATGCGCACTGCCACGTGCCTCCTTGCATCAAGCATGCGGGCTGTGAGGGGTTGGTTTGGGCCGCTTGGTGGCGACCCGTGGCCGGGTTGAAGCGCAGCAAGCGTTGCCTGAAGCTGGGGGTGGCCGAACCGGAGGCGGTATCTGGCTGACAGGCGCTGTTCAAACGGTTCGATGAGGCCAACAAGGCGCTGCCCCAAGCACGGCCGGCCTCGGCGGCTTCAAAGGCCATGAGGCCACGCACGCCGTGCGCTGCACCGCGCATGTCGGCCCACTGTGCTTGGTGGCCATAAACGATCATCAGCGCCAAGCTGGTGAGCAGCACCAAGACCAAGCCCAGCGTGGCTGAGCCGTGAGAGCGTTGTGCTGTGCTCATGACGGGCAACGCCCCAGTACCTCGTCGTTGCGCAGCAGGGTGTAGGCGCTCAGGCTGCGCCGCACGCTGGGATCTTTGGCATCCACGCCGTCGATGTCGATCTGCACGCCCCGGCGTAGCAGGCGCGGGGGGCATGGGGTATCGCTGCTGGCACAGCTTTGGATGCGGCATTGCGCGATCAAGGAGACGACTTGAACGGTGGGGGTCATGTCCAGACGGGTGATGTGTACCGCAGCGGGGTCGGTCAGGGCTTGCCAGTTGTCATTGCTGGCTAAGGCGAGACTGCCGCCTGAGAGTCGGATATCGGCACTGCGTTGGCTGCTAGTTGCATGGAGCCGAAAGCCGAAGCGCTCTTGGTTGCTGGCGAGCGAGTCCTCTTTGGTGTCGCGGCTGTAGCTGTAGCCGATCTGTGAACTCAGGCCTGCCGGGTTCTGATCCACCGGAAACAAGCCGCCATAAGGGTTGGCTCGGCCCGGTTCATCCCCCGCAGCACCCCAGTAACCGGCGCGGCGCAGATCGCGCGCGATCAGATCCACGCTGTGGCGTAGCGTTTGATGCAGTCGCGTTTCAGCGTGCAGGCGTTTTTGCTCGGCCAGGTGCATCAACACCAAGCTGCTGGCGCTGATCATGATCAGCATGTTCAAGGCCAACGCCACCAGCATCTCGATCAGGCTGAAGCCGGTTGGGGGCAGGCGGCTGGATCGAAGGTGGTGGTTCATGGCGGCTCCTTGCTGCTCCTGGCACTACTGCACCCAGCAGCGCCGGTTCATGGCGGCGGTGTTGCCAAGCTGGGCATCGGTCCCGGACACCATCTGTCGGTTGCCGGCGTTCAGGATCACGCCCAGCCGTTGGCACGGGCTGTCGTCTGCTTGGGCCCCTTGGGCGATGGCCGTGATGCTGTAGGCGCTGCTTTCGGTGCCGATCACGGTGCTCAGGCTCAATTGATAGAGCCCGTTGGGCGTGGTGGACGGCAAGTCCAAGCCGCCTGCGCCAAGGGTGTTGGTGTAGCTGGGCTGGAACGAGCGGCGCCGCTCTTGGGCTTGTTCGATCTGCATCAAGGCGCTGAGGGCTTCCATGCGCCGGCTGCGCAGCACATGGTCGCGGTAGCTGGGCATGACCAGCGTGCTGAGCAAGGCGATGAGGCCGCAAACCACCACCAGTTCGATCAAGGTCCAGCCGCGCATGGTGGGCTCCTTTTTCGCTTCCTTCGCCGGTTAGCAAGCGGGCACGCCGCTCATCTTGCCGGCCGCCATGCACAGGCGCACCCGGCCCATGATGTTGACGACATGGCGCAGGCGCACGCTGCCATCGTTGCTGCTCAGATCAAAGCTGCCGGCCGGGCTCACGGTGCCTTGGCGTGGATCGACCCGCAGCGATTTGACGTTGGCACTCAATTGCACGCGGGTGGTGTCTGGAATAAACACACTGCGCAGTAGCAGCGTGCCGCTTTGGCATGTTGCTTGACCCGCATCGGAGCAGGCGCAAGCATCGGCATCACCCGTGTGGACCACATAACAACTGCCGCCTGTAGGCGCAGCGTGCAAGCTCAAGCGCAGACCCTGACCACTGGCCCCACTGCGGGCACGCCACTCGTGCATGTCGGCTTGCAGCTGCATCGAGAGCCCTTCGAGCTGGCGACGGCTGAGAAAGCTGCTGAGTGCGGGCAAAGCCTGCCCAAGCAAAAGCGCACCGATGCTCATCACCACGAGCGCCTCCACCAAGGTCCAACCCCGATCCGGTGTGTTCACGCTGTCCTCCCGTGTCCTTGATGCGTTGAACGCACTTTAGGCCGACAAGTTCAGTCGTTGCTATCCCTCTTTGGATGGGTGAGTGGGGGGGTGGTTTGGCGCTAGATGTCTTGGATCAGCCGCTTGAACTCGTCCACGTCTTCGAATTGGCGGTAGACCGAGGCGAAGCGGACGTAGGCCACTTTGTCGAGGTGTTTGAGCTCAAGCAAGACGCGCTCGCCGAGTTCAGCGGTGGAGACTTCGCTGCTGCCGCTGGAGCGGAGCTGGTCTTCGATGCGTTCGAGGGCGGCGTCGATGCGGTCCACGCTGACGTTGCGTTTGCGCAGCGCCAAGCCCATCGAAGCCCGCAGTTTGCTGCGGTCGTAATCCACCCGGTCGCCGTTCTTTTTCACCACCGCCGGCAGGCTCAGTTCAGCCCGCTCGTAGGTCGTGAAGCGTTTGTCGCACTGGAGGCAACGGCGGCGACGCCGCACGGTGTCCCCCTCGTCCGATTCCCGGGTCTCGACGACTTGGGTTTCGGGGTGATTGCAAAAGGGACAGCGCACGGTGGGTTTAGCAATAACTCAGCGGTAGACCGGGAAGTCACGCGTCAGCTGCGCCACTTGGGCCTTGACGCGTTCGATCACGGCGTCGTCGTTCGGCGCTTCGAGCACGTCAGCGATCAAGTTGGCCACCTGACGCGACTGCTCTTCCTTGAAGCCGCGTGTGGTCATCGCCGGCGAGCCCAAACGAATCCCGCTGGTGACAAAGGGCTTTTGCGGGTCGTTGGGGATGCCGTTTTTGTTGCAGGTGATGTGGGCCCGGCCCAGCAGCGCTTCGGCTTCTTTGCCGGTGAGGTTCTTGGGGCGCAGATCGACCAACATCACGTGGCTCTCGGTGCGACCGGAGACGATGCGCAGACCGCGCTCAGTCAGGGTGTCGGCCAAGACGGCAGCGTTCTTCACCACTTGTTCTTGGTAAGCCTTGAACTCGGGTTGCAGCGCTTCTTGGAAGGCCACAGCCTTGCCAGCGATGACGTGCATCAAGGGGCCGCCTTGGATGCCGGGGAAGATGGCCGAGTTGATCTTCTTGGCGATCTCTTCGCTGCGCATCAAGATCAAGCCGCCGCGCGGGCCGCGCAGGGTCTTGTGGGTGGTGGTGGTCACCACGTCCGCATGCGGCACCGGATTCGGGTAGACGCCAGCAGCGATCAGGCCAGCGTAGTGCGCCATGTCCACCATGAAATAAGCCCCCACAGCCTTGGCGACCTTGGCGAAGCGCTCGAAGTCAATGCGCAGCGCAAAGGCCGAAGCGCCCGCGATGATCAGCTTGGGGCGGTGCGCGTGGGCCAGCGCTTCCATGGCGTCGTAGTCGATGTCTTCAGCCGCGTTCAGACCGTAGGAGACGACCTTGAACCACTTGCCCGACATGTTCAGCGGCATGCCATGGGTCAGGTGGCCGCCTTCGGCCAGACTCAGACCCATGATGGTGTCGCCGGGCTGCAACAGACCGAAGAACACCGCTTGGTTGGCTTGCGAGCCAGAGTTGGGCTGCACGTTGGCGTATTCGGCGCCGAAAAGCTGCTTGGCGCGGTCGATGGCGAGTTGCTCGACCACATCGACGTGTTCGCAGCCACCGTAGTAGCGCTTGCCGGGATAGCCTTCGGCGTACTTGTTTGTGAGCTGCGAGCCCTGCGCGGCCATCACGGCCGGGGAGGTGTAGTTCTCAGAGGCGATCAGCTCAATGTGCTCTTCTTGGCGGCGCACTTCGGCGTCGATAGCACGGTTGAGTTCGGGATCAATGTGGGCCAAGGTATGGGTGGCGCGGTCAAACATGGGCGGTCCTGTGGATCATGGCTAAGGTTGCATCGACTGCCCAGGCGCACGGCGTCATGCAAGATCCCGTCTCGGCGGGTCGGCAGCCGCGCTCCCCGGTGGTTGACCACCTCGGAGAGGGGGTTGGGATGGCAAAAAGTGCCAAGCCTCCCCTCTGGATCGCCAGTTGCGCGGCGGCGGCGAGTGTAGCGGATTCAGCGCATGGCCAACCGGGTGTTGCGCTGGCCGGTCGCAGGCGCTTCGGGCGTTGCTGCGGGGCTAGGCAAATGCGCGGAGACGGGCACAAAGACGCCTTGCGAGATTTGATGCAAGTACTTGTGCTCGGCCAGCACCTTGGTGGCGTAGCCGCCGTCATCGCTTAGATTCGTGGCCCCGACATAACGCCGCAGGCCGCCTTCGAGCGAGCCGCCCGCACGTGCAATGCATTCTTTGAGCACCTGCACACCCACGCGCAGATTGGTCACGGGGTCAAAAGCCGCGTGATTGCCGCCGAAGACCTCGTACTTGGCATCGTGTACCCGGGTCATGACTTGCATCAGGCCTTGGGCACCGACGGCGCTTTGCGCAAACGGATTGAAACCTGACTCGATGGCCATGACCGCCAAGATGAGCGTCGGTTCGAGCTTTTCGCGATGACCCATGCGCCACGCTTCTTGCACCAGTCGGCTGATCGGTTCAGGGGCTACGCGGTAGCGGTGCGACAGCCACTTGGCCACCGAAGCCTGTTGGTGATTGAGTTTGGCTGGATCAGCCGCTGTGGCACGACCCACAGCGTTCAAGTCGCCCCATGAGGCATCGACCGCCTCTTGAGCGGTGTTGTTGCCAGCATCGGCGACAGCGCGCGCAGCGTGCCGTTGTTGCAGCCAAGTCAGGGCTTCAGCTTCAAATTCAGTGCCCAAGTCAGATTGACCGAACACGACCAAAGCGACTGCGAAGACGCCTACGCCCAAAAGGGCCATCGAATGGTGACTGAGGGTAAGCAACTGCCGCCCACGGGCCGATAAAGCATCCCGAGTTGACGTTACAGCTGCCCACGGTGCTCGAGTCCACGATCGGAATGTGTCCATACGACACTCCTTCCTTTGCAGTTACTGGAGCGGTGCCGGGATGTAACGTCCGGCACCTCGATAATGCTCCCGCACTGCTCTCTTTCGTTCCTGTGTGTCGTTTGTGACTTTTTTGGCGAAATCCGCGATCACGCCTCTTGGTTGGGCGGATAAAGATCGGGATTTAAGGATCCGTAAAGAGAGAGTAGACAACCCCCCGGCTGTCAAGAGCTTAGCCCCCATTCTAGGGGGGTGCAAATAACCAGTCAACCTAACAGCATGCTTGTTATATTTTGTTTCGTGATGAGATACACCGATTTGCGCGAATTTATCCAAGAATTGGCCCGTCAAGACGAGTTGCTTGAGGTGGCTGATCCCGTTTCAACCCATCTGGAAATGACGGCTTTGTCGGACCGGGTGTTGCGCAGTGAGGGGCCCGCGTTGCTTTTCACGGCCGCACAACATCAGGGCAAAACCGCATCTATGCCGGTACTGACCAATCTATTCGGTACGCCACGCCGCGTAGCCTTGGGCATGGGGGCTGATGATGTGAGTCAACTGCGCGAGATCGGTGAGTTGCTCGCCAGCCTCAAAGAGCCCGAACCACCGCGTGGCTTGAAGGACGCCGGCCGGCTCTGGACCATGGCCAAAACGGTGTGGGACATGAAACCGACTCAAGTCCGCAAACCGTTGTGTCAGCACGACATCGTGGTGGGGAAGGATATTGATCTGACGCAGCTGCCGATCCAGCATTGCTGGCCGGGCGATGTGGCACCGTTGCTGACTTGGGGGTTGGTGGTGACACGTGGGCCGCAGTCGGTGCCTCGGCCGCGCACCCGGCAGAACCTTGGCATCTACCGCCAACAACTCATCGGGCGACGCCAACTCATCATGCGTTGGCTGGCGCATCGGGGTGGAGCGTTGGATTTTCGCGAATTTGCTCAAGCCAATCCGGGCCAAGCGTTCCCGATTGCGGTGGCTCTTGGGGCCGATCCGGCGACGATTTTGGGCGCAGTGACTCCGGTGCCGGATAGCTTGTCGGAGTACCAATTTGCTGGCTTGCTGCGTGGCTCGCGCACTGAACTGGCTGAGAGTGGGGTGGGCGAGGGGGGATTGAAGTTGCAAGTGCCGGCCAGCGCCGAGATGGTGCTCGAAGGGCACATCCCGGTGGCACCGAAAGGTTTTGAAGGTCGCTCGGAGTTGGGCGTGCCTCTGTGTGAGCGCGGGGGTTATTTGCACGCGCTTGAAGGCCCTTACGGCGACCACACCGGCTACTACAACGAGCAAGACTGGTTCCCGGTGTTTGAGGTCTCGCGCATGACCCTGCGTCAGAACCCGATCTACCACTCGACTTACACCGGCAAGCCGCCCGATGAGCCCGCTGTGCTGGGTGTGGCACTCAATGAAGTGTTCGTGCCGATCCTGCGCCGCCAGTTCCCGGAGATCGTCGATTTCTACCTGCCGCCCGAAGGGTGCAGTTACCGGATGGCGATCATCAGCATGAAGAAGAGCTACCCCGGGCATGCCAAGCGCTTGATGTTCGGGTTGTGGAGCTACTTGCGGCAGTTCATGTACACCAAGTTCATCGTGGTGGTCGATGAGGACGTGAACATCCGCTCTTGGGCTGACGTGATCTGGGCGATCACCACCCGGGTGGACCCCGGGCGCGACACCACGTTGGTGCAAAACACCCCCATCGACTACCTCGATTTCGCCTCGCCGGTTTCGGGCTTAGGCGGCAAGATGGGCTTGGATGCCACCAACAAGTGGCCCGGGGAGACTGATCGCGAGTGGGGGCAGACCATCACCATGGATGCCGAGGTGACTCGAAGGATGGAGGATCTGTGGACTCGGCTCAGTCAGCCGAGCACGTCAGGTGGTCACCCATAAACCAATGAGTTCATGCAAGGCCGCGTGCATGGCTTTCATGCCTGAGCCGCTGGGCATCCAGTTCAACAGCGGGATGTCGTCGAGCGAAAGCTCGCTCACGGGCGCTGGCGTGATCTGGATCTGACCGGCCGCAGCTTTCTCGAACTGGCGCAGCGCGCGCGGCATGTGCAGGGCGTGGGTGACCAAAATGATGCGTTCCACACCGTCTCCCATCAGCAGCGGCACGGTGAGTCGGGCATTCTCTTCGGTGTCGCGTGAACGGGGTTCGAGCCAGCGAGGCTCCAAGCTGTACTCATCGCGCAAGATGCGGTCGGCGATCACCGCTTCGCTGGTTTCACCGGCCTGTGCCCAGCCCACGCCGCCGCTGTAAGCCATGGGCAAGTGGCTGCGGCGCGCCAGCCAGACACCGTAGCGCAGGCGGGTCATGGAAACTTCACTCAGGTTGGCTTGACCGTAATCCGAGGCCAGCGGATCCCGTCCACCGCCCAGCATGACGATGGCCACGGGATGTTCGGTGGTGGAGAGGCGACTCAGGGTTTCAAGCGTGGCCGGGCTTAAAGCAGCGGGAGGCCTGAGCAGGAGGTTCTGGATCAGCACGGCGGGTGCCAAGCTGCACGACAACCAAAGTAACACCAAGCCAGACAAGCTGAGCGCCAGCCCCGTGCGCGGACGGTGTTTGGCGATCAAGGCACCGGCCAGCAGCCAGCCCATCAGCGGTACGGGGGGAAGCACAAGCGCACTGAAAAAAGGTTTGCAACTGGCCAAATCGAGCATGTTGGAGGCAAGACCTCGATCAATGAGGCGCAAAAGGACGACGCATAGCGCCCAAGCGCTTGATTCTGCCGGAGCGGTTCTGCTCTGGAGGGGTGTTACTTGCAGAATAGGACGGCAATAATGCGCGTTGTCTGTAGGTAGACAGGAGAAAAACATGCACGCTCAGCCGATTGAAATCTTGCCAATCACTCAAGCTCAAAACCCTGCTGCGCTTATCACCTTGGCGGGCGGCTGTTTTTGGTGCTTGGAAGCGGCGTATCGCGCGGTCCCGGGGGTCGTCCACTGTGAGAGTGGGTACAGCAATGGTCACGAGTTGGAGCCCGATTACGACGCGGTTTGTGGCGGCGGTTCGGGTCATGCCGAGGTGGTGCAGATTGGCTTCGATCCGAACCGCATTGATCTGACAACCCTGCTGCGCATCTTCTTTGCGTTGCACGATCCCACCACTTTGAATCGCCAAGGCGATGACATCGGCTCGCAGTACCGATCCGGGATCTATTTCGAGACGCCTGCGCAGGAAGCGGTGATTCGCGCCGTGCTGGCTGAGCAAGCGATATTCTTCACCCAGCCTTTGGTCACCGAGGTCGCACCGTTGTCCAACTACTGGCCGGCCGAGGACTATCACCAGCGGTACTACGAACGTCATCCGGATCAAGGCTATTGCGCCGTGGTGATCCGCCCCAAGCTCGACAAGCTGCGGGCCGCCTTGCCGCAGCTGTTGGCTTGACATGGTTGAGACGCGCGATCTGAGCTACGTCTGGCCGGGCAGCTCAACGGCGATTTGTTTTCCGAATTTGAGCGTTGAGCGGGGCTCCGTTTGGGTGCTACGCGCCGCTTCCGGGCGGGGGAAATCGACCTTGCTGGCGCTGTTGGCCGGGCTGCTCAGCCCTTCAGCGGGACAGATCCATGTCGATGGGGTGGCCGTCAGTGCTTTGAAAGGTGCGGCACGCGATCGTTGGCGTGGGCGCCACGTGGGGTTTTTGCCGCAGCGCTTGCATTGGATCGATGCTTTGAGCGTCGAGCGCAACGTGGCCTTGGCGTTGTGGGCAGCGGGGTTGCCGCCGGACGAAGCGGGTGTGCGAGCCTTGCTCGATGCCTTGGGCTTGACCGAGTTTGCACAGCGTCGTCCCCATCAGCTCAGCGGCGGTCAGGCGCAGCGCGCAGCGCTGGCGCGGGCTTTGGTGACGCAACCGTCGTTGCTGTTGGTGGATGAACCGACCGCAAGTTTGGATGATGAGGCGGCCGCAGCAGCCTTGTCTGCGCTGGACAGCGCCGCCACTCGCTACGGTGCGACCTTGCTGATCGCCACCCATGACGCGCGGGTGAGCCGCGCTTTCGGTGCTCGGGCTCGGGAGATCGAGCTATGAACAGCCACCCGTCGATCGGTTTTTGGCGGCTGGTTTGGGCCCAGCTCTGGGCTCGGCCGGGGGTGAGTCTGCTGAATTTGGCCTTGCTGACGCTGGGCTTGGCGGCGGTGTCTTTTGTGATCCTCGTGAGCCGCCAGATCGAGGACGGTTTGCAGCGCGATGTCCAAGGCATTGACTTGGTGGTGGGTGCCAAGGGCAGTCCTTTGCAGTTGATGTTGGCGGGCGTTTATCACCTTGATGTGTCCACGGGCAACATCCCGTTGAGTGCCTTGGCGGCGATGCGCGCCCAGCCCTTGGTGCGTGAGGTGATCCCGATGTCCTTGGGGGACAGCGTGCAGGGGTTTCGCATCGTCGGCACCGAGGCGGCCTATTTGGCGCATTACGGGGCGGAGATCGTGCCGGGGCAAGGGCGTTTGTGGCAAAAACCGCTGGAAGCGGTGCTGGGCGTGGATGTGGCGCGTCAGACCGGATGGGGCCTGGGCCAGCGTTTCGCCGGCTCGCATGGCTTGGGCGCGGGCGGCGCAGAGCACGAGGATGCGCCTTACACAGTGGTCGGGCTTTTGCCACGCACCGGCACGGTGTTGGACCGGCTGGCGCTGACCGGGCTCGAATCGGTCTGGGCGGTGCATGAAGCGCACCACCACGGTGATGAGCACGCCGACCACGACGACCGCGAAGTCACACTCTTGCTGCTCAAGTACCGCAGCCCCTTGGCGGCGGTGAGCTTGCCGCGATATGTTCAGACCCAAACCCCTTGGCAGGCAGCGTCGCCAGCGGTCGAGCTGATGCGCTTGGGCCGACTGATCAGTGTGGGCACCGAGGTGATGCGCGGCTTCAGCGTGGCTTTGGTGGTGGTGGCGGCCTTGTCGGTGCTGGTGGGTTTGATCCATGCCGTGCGCGAGCGTCTGCCCGATCTGGCCATGATGCGCATGCTCGGAGCCTCACCGCGTCGGGTCGCTGCCTTGGTGCTGGCCGAGGCGCAGCTCTTGGTCGGTATGGGGCTGGTGCTGGGCTTGGCCTTGGCGCAGGGGCTCACGGCCTTGCTGGGGTTCTGGTTGGCGCAGAACCGCTCTTTGAGCGTGATGGCCGGGGTGTGGCCTCCTGAGTTGCTTTGGTTGATCCCCGCAGCCGCCTTGGTCGCTTTGATCGCTGCGGCGCTGCCAGCACGCACCGCCTATCGGCTCGATGTGACCGTGCTGCTGCAAACCCCTCGTTGAGGTTTGCTTTTTGTTACCGCACAATGGCGACCGCATGAACACCACCCCTACGTTTTACCTCCGCACGATTCTGACCGGGTTGTTGGGGGGGCTGGTGTGGGTTTCGGGGACGTTAAGCTGGGCTGCGCCGCCCGGGCCGCCCGCCTTTGGCACCGTGGGCAGCAACGCCTCGGCCGGTGTGGCCGGCCCCGGCATGCCGGGTTATCACGATCCGCGCAGTGCCGTGCCGCCCTTGGCTGAAAAAGCCGGGGTGTTGAGCTGGCGGCTCTTTGGTCAAGTTCGGCCCAAGATCGAGAAGAACCGGGTGGTGCCGCAGTTCCCGGCTGAGTTGCAAGCCTTCAACAATGCTCGCGTCAAGGTCCAGGGTTTCGTGATGCCGCTGGACCCGGGCACGACACAGAAGCATTTCTTGCTCTCTTCGGTGCCGACCTCTTGCGCTTTTTGCATCCCAGCCGGGCCTGAAGGGCTGATGGAAGTGCATAGCAAAACGGCCATCAAGGTGGGCATCGAGGCCGTGTTGCTCGAAGGCCGCTTGCAACTGCTCAGCAGTGATCCGACGGGGCTTTATTACCGCCTGAGCGATGCCGTCCTCGTGCCCTGATCGCTGTCGTCGCAGCCTTTGGGCTTGGGTGCTGATCGGGGCCTTGCTGGCCGCCCAAGCGCTTGGGTTTTGGCACCGGGTGCTCCATACGGCGTCCGTAGGGGGGGCGACCGCCACGGCGAGTTCTCCCGGTCATCCGGCGCTTTTTGATGGGCACCGCGAGGATGGCAGTGATTGCCGGCTGTTCGACGCCTTGGCGACCGCCGCGCTGGGCGTCTGGACGATCCCTGCACTGTTCGGACTGCCCCGCCTTGGCGCTTTTTTGCGTCCCAGCCCGCCGAGACGGGGGCGTCTTGGGTGGCGGCCTACCCATCACGCTCAGGCCCGAGCACCCCCACGCACTGCCTACGCTCGCTGAAGACCCTTCGCCTGTGGTGACGCCACGCGAAGGTTGGTGTGTCGTTGGTGTGTTGTTGGCGTGGATTTTCATGATGAAAAAAACTTCTCGGCCTTGGGTTGCGGGCTTGGCGTGGGTTGCCGTTTCTCCGGCTTTGTGGGCGCAAAGTGTGCCGTCCTTGGAGACCGTGGTGATCACCGCTCAGCCGGCGTCACCGACCGCAGGCTCAGCCACTGAAAGTCTGAGTGGTGATGCGTTGGTCTTGCGACGGGGGGCCACCTTGGCCGAAACCCTCTCCGGCGTGCCCGGGGTGGCGCAGAGCTGGTTCGGCCCGAACGCCAATCGCCCGGCCCTGCGTGGCCAAGACGGGGACCGCGTCAAGACGCTGAGCAACGCGGGGGCCTCGCTCGATGCGGCCAGCCTTTCCGCCGATCACGCGGTGCCGGTGGATCCACTGGTGGCGGATCGCATCGAGGTGCTGCGTGGCCCGAACGCCTTACGCTACGGCAGCAACAGCATCGGCGGTGTCATCAATAGTTCGGATCAACGCATCCCGCACGAGGTGGCCGATGGGCTCTCTGGTCGGACTGAGGTGCGTCTGGGTGGCGCAGCCCAAGAGCGCGCAGGGGTGGCGGTGTTGGAGCAGGGCAGCGAGCACTGGGCCTTGCACGTTGATGCCATGCGCCGTGTCACGGACGATCTGCATGTGCCGCGTTTTAACCCACAACCCAACTCACAACCGGGTACAGCCTCGACCGACCGGGTGCTCAATTCGGCCAGCAACTCCCAAGGCGGTTCAGTGGGCGGAAGTTGGTTGGGTGAGCATCATTGGCTGGGGCTGAGTGTGGACCAGTGGGAGAGCCGTTACGGCACGGTGGTCGAGCCCGACGTCACCATCCACATGCAGCGCACCAGCTCTGCCTTGGCGGGTGAGTGGCGTGAAGTGCTTCCAGCGGTATCCAAGATCCGTGCCCGGTTCGATGAATCGCACTACCAGCATGAGGAGATCGCTGGTGCGGATATTGGAACCATCTTCCACAACGCAGGCCACGCCGGCCGTATCGAGGTGGAGCACCGCCCCATGCTTCTCGGTGCTGAGGGCGTGTTGGGCGTGCAGTGGGAGAGTTCGGCCTTTTCAGCCTTGGGCAGTGAAGCCTTTGTGCCCAGCACCCAGAGCAAGCAGCAAGCCCTGTTCATGGTTGAGCGCTTGCCGACAGCCGGGGGCCTGTGGTCGGCCGGCTTGCGTGTCGAGCAAGCTCAGATCGCCTCGGATGGGGATCAGGGTCTTACGGTGGGGCGATTCGGTCCGGCCAGCGAGCGCCGTTTTGACTTGCTCAGTGCGTCGCTAGAGCGCACCGATAAGCTCACCAGCGGCTGGCAAAGCCACCTTGAGCTCAGCCACAGCGAGCGGGCCCCCAACCACGCCGAGCTGTTTGCCAATGGCGTCCACGTGGCCACGGCGATGTTTGAGCGCGGTGATAGCCAGTTGCCCAAGGAACAAGGGGGGCACGTTTCTGCCGCGCTGGAACAACGTAGCCCGGATGCCAGCGTCAAGCTGGGTTTTTGGCACAGCGCTTTTGCCAACTACATCGTTTTGGGTGCTACGGGCCGATCCGTGATGCTGCTCAATGCCAACGGCTTGAGTTACAGCCTGCCCGAGTCCGTCTTCTCAGCCGTGCCGGCCCAGCTTAGCGGCGTGGAGCTCAGCGGCCACCGGCGGGTGCGTTTCAGCGCTGGGCTGACGCTGGACACCGAAGCCCGCGCAGAGGGCCTGCGCGGCCTCAACCTCAGCGACGGCCAACCCCTGCCGCGCTTGGCACCTTGGCACGGCAACGTGGCGACCGTCTTGTCTGCGTCAGTCTGGAGCACGCGCCTTGAACTCGACTGGGCGGCTCGCCAAACCCAAGTCCCCCAAGACGACACCGCGACCCCCGGTTACGGCCTGCTCCACCTCGGACTCACGCGCCGCTTTGAGGTCAGTAGCTCTGGCACCGGGCTGTTCTTCCTGCGACTCAACAACCTCGGCAATGTCTTGGCTTGGAACGCCGCTTCCGTCCCCACCGTCCGCAGCCTCGCCCCCTTGCCGGGTCGTGCGCTGGCGATGGGCGTGCGGGTGAGTTTGTGACTGGAGTTTGTCAATGGCGTGGTTGAGCCCTTGTTAAGGGGCCAACCGCTCCCTGTGCCACACACCTTGGTCGTCGAATTGGTAGACGAGGCGGTCGTGGAGACGTGATGGCCGGCCTTGCCAGAATTCGAAGCGGTCGGGGATCAGGCGGTAGCCGCCCCAGTGCGGCGGGCGGGGTGGGTGCAAGCCGTGGGTCACCGCTGCTTTGGCCGCGTTGGTGACGAGGACGGCGCGTGAGCTGATGGCTTGGCTTTGGGGCGACGCCCAAGCCCCGAGGCGCGAGTCAAGCGGGCGTGAGGCGTAGTAAAGGTCGGATTCTTCGCTTGACGTTTTCTCGACCCGACCTTCGATGCGGACCACCCGTTCTTGGTTCACCCAATGGAATTGCAGCGCGGCCCACGGGTTTTGCGCCAGCTCTTGGCCCTTGCGGCTGGCGTAGTTGGTGTACCAGACGAAACCCCGCGCATCGAAGTCCTTGATCAGCACCACGCGGGTTGAGGGCCGCCCGTTGGCATTGACCGTGGCCAGGGTCATGGCGTTGGGTTCAGTCACTTTGGCGGCGATGGCTTCATCAAACCAAGTCTGGAACTGGCGCAGCGGCTCGGACGCCGCGAGTGTTTCTTCCAAGGCCCCGGCTTCGTAGCTCTTTCGCATGTCGGCAAGATTTTTCATGGCCGTAAGTATAGGAAGCGCGCTGGGTTAGCCCAGAAAATGAACCCCGAAGCGGTACGATGTTGAACGTTACATTAAAAGAAAGAGGATAAAAATGAACGTGCTGCTCATCGACGACCACCCGCTGATCCTGTCGGCCATGAAGAATATTGTGGGTGGGTTGGAAGGCGTGGAGACCGTTATGGGGGTGGAGACAGCACACGAGGCGCGCGAGTTGTTGCGCACTCAAACCGATCTCGACTTGGTGTTGCTTGATTTGCAACTCGGCGATGCCGATGGGTTTGATCTCTTGACCGAACTGCGCCACGACCATCCCACCTTGCCAGTGGTGGTGGTTTCGGCCTCGGACCGGGTCAGCGATGTGATTCGGGTGCTGGATGCGGGGGCCGCTGGTTTTGTCCCCAAACGGGCTAGCAACGAGATGCTGTTCGAAGCTTTGCATTTGGTGATGGCGGGTGGGATTTATGTGCCGCCCATGCCGGCTGGCACGCCGGGGACGTTGGAGGGCACCTTGTCGATCGAGTCGCGTTCGGCGCGCTTGCGCGGTATGGCGCGGCAAAGCTCAGTGTTCAGCCGCGAGTCGGGCACGGTCGAGCCCGCACCACAGCACAGCATGGCTTTGGAAACCTTGGGGCTGACCCCACGGCAAAAGGATGTGATGCGGCTGCTGCTTCAAGGGGCGACCAACAAAACCATCGCCCGCGAGCTCACGATTTCAGTCGAGACCGTCAAAGACCATGTGGCGGCGGTGCTGCGCGCTTTGGGCGTCAATTCACGCACCCAAGCCGTGCTGGTCATCAAGCAGTGGCAGGATCGCGACCTGTCTTAAAGCGGTCTTTGGCGGCATGTGGACTGGGCCGAACTAGAATTCGCGCCTTTGCAAGTTAGCAATACTGAGGTTTCTCATGTCGATGGACGACCGTGACGGCAAGATCTGGATGGATGGTCAATTGGTGGAGTGGCGCGATGCCAAGATCCACGTTCTGACCCACACACTGCACTATGGTTGCGGCGCCTTCGAAGGCGTGCGGGCCTACAACACCGAGAAGGGCCCAGCGATTTTCCGGCTGCGCGAGCACACCGAGCGGCTCTACAACAGCGCCAAGATTTTGCGCATGAAGATCCCCTTCGCCTTTGACGAGGTGATGGAAGCGCAGCGCACCGTGGTGCGCGAAAACAAGCTCGAAAGCGGCTACATCCGTCCACTGGTTTGGCTGGGCTCAGAAAAACTCGGCGTCAGCCCCAAGGGTGCCAAAGTGCATCTGATGGTGGCCGCTTGGACTTGGGGTGCTTACCTGGGCGAAGAAGGCATGAAGCGCGGTATCCGCGTCAAGACCAGCAGCTTCACACGTCACCACGTCAACATCACCATGACGCAGGCCAAGACGGTGAGCAACTACACCAACTCGATTCTGGCCAACCTCGAAGCCACCGATGACGGCTACGACGAAGCGATGCTGCTCGACGCCTCCGGCTTTGTGTCCGAAGGTGCCGGCGAGAACCTGTTCATCGTCAAGAACGGCGTGGTCTACACCCCCGACTTGTCGGCCGGTGCTTTGAACGGCATCACCCGCAACACCATCTTCGCCATCGCCGCCGATTTGGGCCTGAAGGTGGTGGAAAAGCGCATCACCCGCGACGAAATCTACATCGCTGACGAAGCCTTCTTTACCGGCACGGCCGCTGAAGTCACGCCGATTCGCGAACTCGACCGGATCGAAATCGGCAACCGGGGCGATGGGGGCTCACGCGGCCCGATCACTGAGAAGATCCAAGCGGCCTTCTTTGACATCGTCAACGGTCGCAACCCCAAGTACGCCGATTGGCTGACTTTGGTTTGAAGGAAAAATCCCGATGAGCACCTCTCCCGTCTCCACGGCCCGCACGGCTTCGCCCTCCATCGAAGTGACTGCGGCTGATCTGCAAGGCCCTGGTGTGGTCTTCTGTCCCAACCCGAAGATGACTCAGTGGAGTTCGCACCCCAAGGTGTTCATCGACTTGAGCCATCACGGTGAGGGTCGCTGCCCTTACTGCGGCACGGGCTACCACCTCAAGGCTGGCGAGAAGATCGCCGGCCATCACTGAGTCGTTGCCCGGATATTCCGATGACCCGGATGCAAACCTTGGTCATTGCGCCGCAGTGGATTGGCGACGCAGTGATGACTCAGCCCCTGATGGCCATCCTGGCCGGGCGCGGTGAGGTGATCACCGTGGCCGCCTTGCCGTGGGTGGCCCCGGTGTACCGTGCCATGCCCGAAGTGGCCGAGGTGATCGCCTTGCCCTTTGCCCACGGCCGGCTCGACTGGGCGGCGCGGCGCGCCTTGGGTCAATCCCTGCGGGGTCGCTTCCATGTGGCCTACGTGCTGCCCAACTCCATCAAGGCGGCCTTGCTGCCTTGGTTCGCGGCGGTGCCGGTGCGTATCGGCTACCACGGTGAAGGTCGCTGGGGTTTGTTGAACCGGCGCCTGCCCAGTCCGCAAGGGCGGCCGCCGATGGTGCCGTTCTACGCCTCCTTGGCCTCGCTCGGCCCCCGGGCGGATCTGACCGAGGCGACGCTCGACCCGGGTGTCTTGCGTCCGCAGATGCAGGTGTCGGCTGAACGCCGGGCTGAAGCGGCGGCCCTGTTGGCGGCTTTTTTGGGCGGCGAGCAGGGTTTGAACCCGCCATATTGGGTCTTTGCACCGGGCGCTGAATATGGCCCAGCCAAATGCTGGCCTGCGGCCCATTACGCCGCTTTGGCGCGCAGCTTGCACGCCCGTGACGGTGCCAAAGTGGTGTTGCTGGGCTCGGGCAAGGAAGCGGCCCTGATCGACGGCATCGCCGCTGAAGCCCCCGAGGCCTGCATCGCCTTGGCTGGGCGTACCTCGCTTGATGTCGCTATGGCCTTGATTGCCGGCGCACGCGGGGTGGTGAGCAACGATTCCGGCCTGATGCACGTGGCCGCAGCCTTTGGGTTGCCGCAAGTGGCGGTGTTTGGCTCCACCAGCCCGCATCACACGCCCCCCATCAACGAGCGCGCCCGGGTGCTTTGGCTCAAAGACGAATTGCAACTCGATTGCGTCCCATGTTTTGAGCGCACCTGCAAGTTCGGCCACTACCGCTGCCTGACCGAAGTCGCCCCTGAGCGGGTGTTGTCGGCGTTGGATACAGCCCTGCCTCCACCCTCTCGTTGATGGCAGAGGGTCAGATCCGGTAACAGGGCACAGTCGAAACGCATGGGCCTGCGTAGAATCCCCGGCCACCATGCCCAGTCAACGTCAATTCGTCCTTAGCCTGTCCTGTCGCGATGCCAAAGGCATCGTCTACGCCGTCTCTGGTCTGCTTTATCAAGCGGGCTGCAACATCATCGACTCGCAGCAGTTTGGTGATGTGCAAAGCGAGGATGCGACCGGCTTGTTTTTCATGCGGGTGCATTTCGAAGCGCCTGTGCATCTTGCTGATCGCCAGACGCTGGAGCGTTTGTTCGTCTCGGTGCGCGATCAGTTCGAGATGCGTTTGCAGATCCACGATCTGACCCGCAAGCCGCGCCTGCTCTTGATGGTCAGCAAGCATGGGCACTGCTTGAACGATCTGCTGTTCCGCTGGCGCAGCGGTCAGCTGGATCTGGATATTCCGGCCATCGTCTCCAACCATCCCGACTTTGCCGATCTGGCCGCCAGCTACGGCATCCCTTTCCACCATCTGCCCTTGCCGACCGGCAGCTCCGCCCAAGCCAAGCGCGCCCAAGAGCAGCAGATTGAAGCGCTGATCGACGCCGAGGCCATCGACTTGGTGGTGCTGGCGCGCTACATGCAGATCTTGAGCCCCGAGTTCTGCAAGTTCTTGGCGGGTCGGGCGATCAACATTCACCACAGCTTTTTGCCCAGCTTCAAAGGGGCCAAGCCCTATTACCAAGCGCACGAGCGCGGGGTGAAGCTGATTGGTGCCACGGCCCATTACGTCACCGCCGATCTGGACGAAGGTCCGATCATTGAGCAAGACGTGGAGCGTGTGGATCACACCCTCAGCCCCGAAGACTTCACCGCCGTGGGGCGGGATGTCGAATGTGTGGTGCTGGCGCGCGCGGTGCGCTGGCACATCGAGCACCGGGTGCTGCTCAATGGCCGCAAAACGGTGGTGCTGCGATGAACATGCCCAAGACCCATCTCCAGGCCGTTTTGCTGGCCACGCCGGACGATACCGAAGCCCAGTTCTATGAAGCCCTTCAGCATGGCGACTTGGAACGCATGATGGCGGTCTGGCTGGATGACGATGAAGCCGCTTGCTGCATCCACCCCGGCTCGGGCCGTTTGAGTGGCAAGCGTGCGATCCGCGCCGCTTACGAGCAGCTCTTCAGCCAAGGTCACGGTGTGGATGTGCGACCCATGTCGGTGCAGCGCGTCACGCTGCCCGGTGGTGGCACGGTGCTACACCATGTGGTCGAGCGGGTGCGGGTCGAAACCGCCGAAGGTCCGCGCCTGATCTGGGTGCTGGCCACGCATCTCTACCTCAAAACCCCCGAAGGTTGGCGTTTGGTGGTGCATCACGCTAGCCCGGGCACGGGCCGTGAGCATCACGAGGGCGGCGAGTCCCCTTCCACCCTGCATTGATGCAGCCCCCCTCGGCTCCACCCTGGTGGCTGCCCGGGGGCCACGCCCAAACCATCATCCCCGCGCTGCTTGGCCCCACCCATGCCTTGGCTTGGCGACGCGAGCGCTGGACTTTGGCTGACGGCGATTTCGTCGATGCCGATTGGTTCGATCCGCCCGCAATCAGTTCAACAAGCTCGGCAAACGCAGCAGCTGCGCGCTGCTTGGTGCTGTTTCACGGCTTGGAAGGTTCCTCCGCTAGCCACTACGCCCGCGCTTTTGCCGCCTGGGCCCAAAGCCACGGCTGGGCCTTGGTGGTACCGCATTTCCGGGGTTGCTCGGGGGAGCTCAATCGCGCGCCCCGGGCCTATCACTCGGGCGATCACGCTGAGATTGGTGCTTTGCTGGCGCATGCCTGCCAAAGCGCGGGTGTGACCCGGGTGGTGGCGGTGGGGGTGTCGCTGGGTGGCAATGCCTTGCTGCGCTGGGCCGCTGAGGCCGGTTCAGCGGCGACTGAGCGGGTGGACGCGGTGGCCGCCATCTGCGCGCCGCTTGATCTGGCTGCCAGCGCGGCAGCCATCAGCCGGGGCTTGGGGCGCTGGACTTACACCCCGATGTTCCTGCGCAGCATGAAACCCAAGGCCTTGGCCAAGCTGGCGCAGTATCCCGGACTTTTCGACGCCCAGCGGCTGCGCTCGGCGCGCACTTTGGGCGAGTTCGACGACGTGTTCACCGCGCCCTTGCACGGCTTTGCCGATGCCCGCGATTACTGGCACCGCTCTTCGGCCAAGCCGCATTTGCACCGCATCCACGTGCCAACGTTGGTGCTCAACCCGCTCAACGATCCCTTTGTGCCAGCGGCCTGCTTGCCCAAGCCTGCCGAGGTCAGCTCCGCAGTCACGCTTTGCCAGCCGCGCCACGGCGGCCATGTGGGCTTCCCCGCTGCGCGTTTCCCGCGCGACCCCCAAGCGCTGCCGCAGGCCGTGATGGACTGGGTGGGGTGGGCTCACCCCATGGGGGTGGCAAGATCGCGCCATGGATGAAATCGTTGAAGCCGCTTTGCGCAAATGGCCCCACGTGCCGGCCTGCTACGGTTGGCTGGCGCTGGACATGCGCGGCCAGTGGTGGATGCGTGACGACGCCACCCAAGCGGCAGGGCCTTTTCCGCAGGTCAAGGGCAGCCTAATCCGCCACGAGAAGCTGCTTGGTTTCATTGAGCGCAATTACAGCGTCGATGCCGAGGGCGCATGGTTCTTCCAAAACGGCCCGCAACGGGTCTACGTCACCCTCGAAGCCGCCCCGTGGGTGCTGGGCGTGCAGCAGCAACCAAGCCACACCCTCATCCAGACCCACACCGGCTTGACTGTGGCCCACGTCCACCAAGCCATCCAAGACGAACAAGGCCGCCTCTACCTCCACACCGAACACGGCCTCGGCCTCGTCCGCTCTATGGACATGCACGCCGCCTTGGACGCCCTAGAAGCCTTGGTTTGGCCCTTCACCACCCTCCACAGCGCAGAGCTGCCGCAGCGGTTTGGGTTTGTGAGGGGGTGAGAGAGGCGAGTTCACGCACAGGATTTCTGGATGGCAATTGATTTATCGAAGAGCGATGCTAATTCGATTAATCATCAGAATCTGGCAGATCATCAGAACTACTTAATTTTTCTGTCTTCATGCAATCACCCAATATTGACTTGATAAGATCAAGCATCAATTCGGCGCGCATTCGTAAAAATGCTGGTATGCGACTTTGATCAAAAGAAGCTATGGTTTCTTCTATTGAATCATGAAATGGAATGCAGGCGCATTTCAAAAGCGCATTTTTTTGATCGATGGTTCCGTTTGCTCTATGAAAATCAAGCATTTCTCTGAAATAATCTGCAGGCATTCTATCGCTTAGTTTGCGATTTGTTATCGTGGAGACCAAAACTCGATTTGCAATCGAATCAAGATCTTTTCTTTTGATGGCGCTACGATTTGCATAGGCTGCGGGGAAAATGTGATGATCTTCAACATCGTCAGGATCAAGTACTTCTCCCGTCCAAAGATCTCTGCCACCCTTCCATCTGAGAATAGACTGAATTCCTCTATATCTGTTGTCGGTTCGATGCAGTCGAAGTATGTCATCAACTGTTATGTTGACTATTTGCGCCTCAGGTGGTTTTCCCTGTTCAAGCCAAGCTCTTAGAGAAGAAGCAAGGAGAGTGATTTGATAATTTGATGCTTGAACTGCACCTTGCTGAAAGACATTTGAAAAATACCATCTTTCCAGAGTTACTTCATAGCCTGGATTTTTATGTTTCCAATCATCTGTAACTTCCGAAAGAAAAAAAGCAAGAGGAACTAGCAATACTTCATTCGCCATGAACTTTGGTACAAGGCCTCGGTTCTCTACCCACAAATAAGCATCCGCCAAGGCGCGTACCGCTCGATCCCAGCCCAGGGAAATATTCTCTTTTGACATGGAGAACAAGGCGCTTCTTGTCGCCTCAAGAGAGCCGCTTGTCTTGTAGCCATGGGACAGAGAAATGATTTGTAGCGCTCGCTCACCATCGACGTCAAATCGTTCAAGTATCTTGAACTTATCTCGACTTTCTCGCCACAGTTCATGCAGATCAGGCTTGGGGAAAAATCTTGCTACCGCCAAGTCGAAAGTTGTAAGTCGAGTGCCCGTAGAATTTATGGTTTCGAATATTCGACAAATAGCTTCTGTTGAGTCGCCTCTATCAATAACAACGAGTGGTATTTGATAGTTTCTGATGGTTTCAAATATCTTGTTGACTTTTGCTGATGCTTTTCTCTGTGCCGGTCGATTGCCTTTCATGGAATCTTCGGCAGATTCAAAATATTCATCAACTAATACTTGGCAGCGCTCCGAGTCGGCAATAGCATCGCTTCGGATGTATTGACTTGACATCTTAACGGTTGACTTCCTTTTGACGACCCAGTTTGGTGATGGTCTGTCTGAGGAATCAAACCCGAGCAACTTCTTTAGATCAAAATAAAAATAATTGTCACTTCCAAGTTGCAAGAAAACACGAGCAATAGATGTTAGGCGCTGTTGGTCATCAAGAACATAATAAAAAGATGTTCTTTCTTCTTCAGAAGAGCTGATGATTTCGTTAGTGCCATCGTCGTCATCAGGATCAACTTCGGCCATCTTTATAAGCCCGTCGATGGGGCGCGAACTTAAAAATGGATCTTTAGGTGATGTTTCATGTAGAAGAAGCAATGACCCAATAGGGTAATTTCTGGCAATAGAGTCAACTAACAATTTTACTTGTGCGTTATTCCAAACAAATTGCCGTTGGAAGCGAGGTATTACATAATACCCGCGCTTGACTTCGGCCAAAATTTGTTGAAGGTTGTATGTGACGGTACGCATACGATTTTTATATCAAGTTTTGAGTGAGGACGACTCTACCCGAAAAAACATTTTTTGTTCACATTTCGGCGCGCTACCTGCACCATCTTTTCTCTCATGACGGGGCGGCAACGTGTTCACATCTTTGACTCGTAGCATCCAAGGCAAGGGGTTTCGTTCATGACAGCGAGGGTGGCGAGAGATGAGTAGGCATTCCCAACACGTGTGGCAGCCTTAGGAGGCTTTGTCGCTCAGTTCGTAGCTGGTACTACGCCCACCTGCTTCTGATTTTTGCAAGACGCCACGAGCCAGTAAATCGGTGATGTCGCGCAGGGCGGTGTCGGGTGAGCATTTGGCGATGGCGGCCCATTTGCTGCTGGTGAGTTTGCCGTCGAAGCCGTCGAGCAGTCGATTGATCAGCTTCGCCTGTCGCTCGTTGGGCGGTGCCGAACCGGGTGTCGCCCAGCGTTGCCAGAACTGGGCCTTGGCAAGTACCGCGTTGAGCGTGTGCTGTGCCTGATCGACGGCCAAGTGGAGTGTGTGGAGGAACCAAGCCAACCACTCGGTGACATCCAGCGAGGTTTTCTGGGTGCGCTCTAGGATGTCGTAGTAGGCCTTGCGCTCGCGCTGGATTTGCGCTGATAAGCTGTAAAAGCGCTGGGTACTGCCGTCAGCACGAGCTAAAAACAGGTCGCCGATAGCGCGGGCGATGCGGCCGTTGCCGTCATCAAACGGATGCAAGGTGACGAGCCACAAGTGGGCTAGGCCGGCTTTGATCAGGGCCGGTTCGCCCGACGTGCTGTTGGCCCAAGCCAGAAAACGGTCGATCTCGGTGGCCAGTCGGTCAGCGGGGGGCGCTTCAAAATGCACACGCTGCCGACTTGGGTGACCCAGAGGGCCAGAGATCACCTGCATCGGTCCGGTGGCGTCGTCACGCCAGCAGCCCACGTTGATGCGGACCAAGCCCGCATAGCCTGTGGGGAAGAGCGCGGCATGCCACCCGAACAAGCGCTCCCGCGTGATGGGGGCATCGCAGTGCGCTGTGGCGTCGAGCACCATTTCGACCACACCTTCAACGTGTCGATCCACCGGAGCCAAGGCACCGATGTCCACGCCAAGGCGGCGGGCGATGGAGGAGCGTACAGACAAGACGTTGAGTTGCTCACCCTCCATCTCGCTGGTTTTGATGACGTCATCGGTGAGTGCCGACAGACTGGCTTGATCGCGCAAGGCCATGCCGACATCGGCCAGTCGGCCCATCAACAGGCCCTGAGCGCGGCTGACGTTGGCCAAGGGCTGGGCCAAAGCCGCCACGTCGAAGCGCCAACTTGGCCAGTCGCTGGCCTGCCAAATGTATGTGTTACCCGTGTTATCGCCGCATTTCATGCGGTGATTGTGGCCATATTCTCCGCAGGCAGCAACGCCTTCGCCGCCTCGATTCGCAGTGCCAAAGGCGCGGTGGGGTCGTTCATGACGGCCAGCAAGAAGGTTTGGGGAGCGAGGTTGGGGCCGTAGTCGCGGGGTTGGGTTGCGGTGGGCGGTGGTTCTGCGGGCTGTGCAGCGGCGGTCGCGGCAGCTTCATCGACTTGGAGATCGGCTTGAAGTTGGGCCAAGGCGGTGCTGAAGGCGGCGGGCTGGATGCTTTTCAGGGCGCTGAGCAGGTGCGCTTGGCCATCGCGGCCCGGGGGGATGTCGAGCCAAGGGGTTTCGGCAAACAGTGGGGCCAAGTCGGGGGCGACGAAAGTGGACCAGTTGCCGGTGACTTGGAGGGCTGGGACGGCCACGGTGTCGTCCGGGGTATCCACGGTGGGCATCAGCTTGATACGCCGAGCAGCGACGTCGGGCAGGTAGCGGTGGCGCAGATGCTCAAGGAAGCTTTGGGCCTGCGCCAAGCTCACCGGCTCGCTGAGCGAGAACCAAAGTTGCAGGCCGTCGAGACCTGAGGCGGCGATGGCGGGTGCGGGCAGATCCAAATCACTCTGCACCCCGCGCCAAACCGTCGAAAGCTGCTGCCAGTCCGCCGGCCCGGCCAGCTCGAACACCATGGCGCGGGCGACGGCCACCGATCCTTGATCGAGGGTCTCAACCGTGGTGGGTCGAAGAGGACGGTAGAGGCGCTGAAATTCGGTCTGCAATCGGCTCATGGGGTCATGGGGTTGTGGCGGGGGGGAGATCACCCGAGACGGGCGATGGTTGTGCTGGCGACGTCAAGATGTCGGGCGAGGCTTTGGAGGCAAGGCTGGAAGTTGGCTGAGCACCGGGAATCAGCCCGAAGGCGAGCCAGAAAATCGCTGGCCCAACCCAGCGTTTGGCCCCAAATGGGGTGGGGGACGCTGGCGTGCAGGTGGGCCGCCGGCACATCATGGGGCATGCCGCCGCTCGCCCGGGGGGCGAAGGCCATGGGCAGCATGTCGTAGGCCGGGGCCAGCGCGTAGGGGCGACCGTGGTGGCTGACGAAGGAGAGATTGCCGTTGTGCATGTCGGTGTTGCCGATCAGCGTCCCAAAAGCGTAGAGCCGCGCTGCATCGTGGACCGCTGCGGGCCGGATGTGCCGGCCGGCTGCCAGTCGTGCCGCGAGGGCGGGCCACGGTGCGGTGGCGTCGCCGACGAACTCTGCTTCGAGGGCACTGAGGGAGCACAGACCGCACCGCCCTTGGGTGCCGACCCGATCAAAGCGTTCAAGCTCCAAAAAGCGCTGGCCGGCGTGGTCGATGACGCCAGAGCGGGCCGCCGGCAAGCCTGCGGCGCGCAGCGTCTCAAGGGCATGGTGTTCAGCCAACAGCAGGTCACGCCACCGTTCGGTCACGGGGTTGGCTTCTGGCAAGGTGAACTTGACCAACACATGGCAAGGGTTCGTGGGGGTTTGAACCAAGGCGGTGAACTTGGGCTGTTCGCCGCCAGCCGATGAGCCGGGCCGATCACCGCTGGTGGCTTCTTGGGCCAGACGGGCGTAGATCGCACCCTTTTGACGCGTCGGTATCGCTGCCGGAGGCGGGGCGCTCAGAAAATGGTCCCGGGCGCGGTCGCCCAACAGCACGTTGCCCACCGCATCGTGACCGTGCGCCATCAGGGCGCGCAACGCGTCGGCATCGCTCCAGTCGGATAGTTTGGTCGGCAGGCCCAGCATGTCGGCATGTTGTGCCGCGTAGGCTCGTCCAAGGAAGCCTTGGGGGCGCATATCGAGCAGCCACCACGGCAGGCTGTCGCTATGCAGCGTGATGCCGTCGGCTTGGCGCATGACGAAGCCATCGGGGCGAACGGGGATCAGTTCTCCCAGTGGCTGGATCGTGCCGTCCGTGCCGACGCGGTAGACGGGGATGTCGTTGAGTCCGCGTTGTGCGTCGCGCAGAACGTATTGAATGGATCTGGCCGCACCGATACGCACGACGGCATCGCCCATGGCGGTGATGGCTCGTGAGAGCGTCGGCTGGCTGATGCCTGTTTTTTCAAGGAGTTGGCGTGGGCTGGTCGGCCCTTGTGCCAGATATCGTCGAAGGTCGTCGTCGTGGGTTGTCACGCTTGGCCGGGGCGAGTGAATAGCTCGATGAATAGATTCATGAATCCATTGAATCTATCACGAGCCCTTCAACTCACGGCGCCAGCACCGCCGGCGTCGCACTCTCGGCCAAGGCCTTGAGGTTGCTCAGGCCCTTTTCAAACATGCCGCCGATCAGGCGATCACTGAACAGCAGACCCATCAACTTGCCCATGAAATTGTTCGTGCCCTGCATGGACCACGTCACCAAGGTGGTCTCGCCTTGGCGGTCGAGGGTGAATTCGACGCTGTTGTGGGCCTCGAAAGGCTGGAGGTAATCGAGCTTCATGCGCACTCGGCTGTGGGGCACGGACTCGGTGATCTCGATGCGGCCGGTGCCGGCTTGATGGTTGCCGACCCAGGCATAACTGGCTCCGAGACCTTGGGTGTTTTCGCTGTAAGTCCGTTTCATCGACGGATCCAGCGATTCCCACGGACCCCAAGCGGCGTGGCGGCGCAGGTCGTTGATCAGGGCAAAAAGGGTATCCGGGCTGGCTTTGACCAAGGTGGCACGCGCAATGCGGAAGGTGTCGGGTCGGGTGGCTGTGTAGATCAGCAACGCGACGACGACGATCAGGATGAGAAGGAAAAACTTGAGCATCGGACTCTCCGAGGTGGCACGCCGTCTCGTGGACGGTCTGTCGCGGCCACGTCTGTTGGTCAGGACGTTTTGACAGATCCCTGAAAGCGGCCCGAGCGTAACCGCCTCCGCGCTCTGTTCTTCTCAAGGATTTCCCGTAATGCGAAATGTTGGTAAGCACTACCCAGCGTTGCGCATGAGCTTTGTCAGGGCCTCGTTCGCGTCCTGTGCGGGCGCTGTTTGAGCGTCCAGGCCTTGGATCACGCCAGCACGGTTGGGTGCAGTTTGGTTCTGGCTGAGCTTGAACTTGCCGGTGAGTCGCGTGATGGTGATCTCGATGCCCACCACTGCCGACACCATGCGCTCGATGTAATCGCTGGGTGCATCCAGCATCTGCCACGGTGCGGGCCGAGCTTGCTCTTGGCCATGGGTCAGCGCATGCATTTGGGCGCGAACCCAAGCCGGGTCGTCGATGACACGCGCCTGCCCGTGGGCGTGGACCACCGCGTAGTTCCATGTCGGCACCACTTTGCCGTTGTCGGCCTTGCTGGGATACCACGAGGGCGTGACGTAGGCCTCGGGGCCATGAAAGATCGCCAAAACATCCATCACCCCAGCCGGGGCTTGGGCGATCTTTTGCCAAAGCGGATTGGCCCGCGCTACATGAGCACGCAATACGCCGAGGTCATCCGCTGCTGCATTCGCCGCTGGCTGGGTGATTAGCGACACAGGCAGGTGATCGGCGTCAAGGGGATCAAAACCCGGTGTGCTGCCCGTGATGAGCGTTGCCAACGGGTGAGTGCGCATCAGCGCGTGCAAGACCTCAAGGCGGGTTTCGTGGAAGGGGGATGGGAGGTACATGACCAGCAGCCCTCAATCTTCATCTTTGAGTTGGAAGTGCTTCACCATCTCCGCTTGCACGTTCGGCGGCACGGCGTCGAAGTGCGATAGGGCCAAGGTGTAGTGGCCTTCGCCGCGCGTGAGGGCGTTCAGGCGAGTTTGGTAGCTGGTGAGTTCAGCCAAGGGGACGCGGGCGCGAACCACGGCTTGGCCGGTGGTCAGCGCATCCGTAGCGCGCACCTCGCCACGGCGCGAGGATAGGTCGCCGGTCACGTCGCCTAGCACGGCCTCGGGGGCGCTGATTTCGACATCGACGATGGGCTCCAGCACCACGGGTGTGGCCTCACGCAGGGCTTGGATGAAGGCTTTCTTGCCGGCGGTCACAAAAGCGATGTCCTTGCTATCGACGCTGTGGTGTTTGCCGTCGAGCACCGTGACGCGCACATCCACCACCGGGTGACCGCTGATGACGCCGGCTGCCATTGCCAAGCGCACGCCCTTTTCGACCGACGGCATGAACTGCCCCGGAATGGCACCGCCCTTGACCGCGCTGACGAACTCGAAACCCGCTCCGCGCGGCAACGGCTCGACTTGCAGGTGGACCTCGCCGAATTGGCCCGCGCCGCCGCTTTGCTTCTTGTGACGGTACTGCGCCTGCGCGGCCACCGTGATGGTCTCGCGGTAGGCGATGCGCGGCGGTGCGGTATCGACTTCGACGCGATAGGTTTCGCGCAGGCGCTCCAGCAGCACGCGCAGATGGAGTTCTCCCAAGCCGTAGACCACGGTTTCGTGCGTGCTGGCGACGTGCTCGGTCTTCAGGCACGGGTCTTCGGCGGTTAGCTTGGCCAACACTTCCGCCAGACGCTGCTCGTCGCCGTGGCGCTGGGGTTTCAGCGCCAGACCATGCACCGGCACCGGGAAGGGCAGGGGCTTCAAGTGGATGTGATCGTCCTCGGCGGCGTCGTGCAGCACCGCGTCGAAGGCGATCTCATCGACCTTGGCGATGGCCACGATGTCGCCCGGCCCAGCCTGGTTCACCTCCACATGCTCCCGGCCTTGAAGGCGGAACAGGTGCCCGACCTTGAAGGGCTTGCGACCATCACCGATGTAGAGCTGGCTGTTCGGTGTCACGGTGCCTTGGTGGACGCGCAAGACGCCGAGCTTGCCGACGTAGGGGTCGATGCTGACCTTGAAGACATGGGCCAGCACATGGACTTGCATATGGGCGCTGGCATCGACACGCGCCACCATCGGCGTGGCGGCTTCGCCTTCGCCCTTGAGGAAGGCCGGCGGGTTGCCTTCCGACGGGTCCGGCAGCAACTGCACGATCACGTCGAGCAGCGCCTTCACGCCCGCCCCGGTTTTGGCCGACACAAACACCACGGGGATCAGATGACCCTCGCGCAGCGCCTGCTCCAGCGGCGCGTGCAGTTCGGTGGCGGGCACGTCGCCCTCGTTGAGGTAGCGCTCGACAAAATCGCCATCGACTTCCACCACCTGTTCCACCAGCGCACGGTGCGCAGCAGCGACGGAGGAAAAATCGGCCTCGTGACCGGCGGTGGCCTCAGGGGTCAACCAGCCATCGACCACCTCCTGACCTTGACGCGCCGGCAGGTTCAGCGGCAGGCATTCACGGCCAAAGGTGGCTTGGATGTCGGCCAGCAGCGCTTGCAGATCCACCCCGACGGTGTCGATGCGGTTGACGATGATGAGGCGGTCGAGCTGGCGCTCTGCCGCCCAAGTCATCATGCGCAGCGCCATGGGCTCGATGCCGGTGGCGGCGTTGATGACGATGGCGGCGGTTTCCACCGCTTCAAGCGCGGGTAGCGACTGGCCAAGGCAGTCGGCGCTGCCGGGCGTGTCGAGCAAATGGATGCGGGTGTCTTGATGGCTGAGGTGCAACACGCTGGTGAGCAGCGAGTGCTGCATGCGCTGCTCCAGCGCATCAAAGTCGCTGACGGTGTTGCTCCGTTCCACCGACCCCGCCGCGCCGATCATGCTGGCGGCCTGCAACAGCGCCTCCGCCAAGGTGGTCTTGCCAGCCGCACTCGGGCCGACCAAGGCAAGGTTGCGGATCGCGATCTGGGAACGGGTCGCACGGGCACTGCTCTTGGAGACGGGACTGATCATGATGAGAGAGCCTAGTTTTAGACAGGCCCAGACTACGCCGATTGGGGGCGATTCGTCCAGAAATCAACATGCAGCGCCGCGATCTCCTCTTCCATCGCCGCCACCGGGCCGATCACCTCAATGGCCTTTTGGCCGCGCGCAAACACCTCGCGGCACGGCAGATCAAGCGTCGGGTTGTCGGCGTGGTTGCCGGTGAGTTGCAGCAAGCGCGCCTCGCTCATGCCGTAAACCACCCGGCCGATGTGCGCCCAATACTGCGTGGCCGCACACATCGCGCACGGCTCCACCGTGGTCACCAGCGTGCATTGCCAAAGCAGGTCGGCCTCAAACCGCTCCGCCGCCGCCCGTGCCAGCACCGCCTCCGCATGATTGACCGTGCTCACATTGCCCTGCCGCAACAACACCGTGTACCCATCCGGCCCGATCAACACCGCCCCAAACGGATGATGCCCACCAGCCAGCGCCTGCCGAGCGACAGACTGAGCTTCGGAGAGCCAAGAGGCGAGGAGGGCGGGGGTGGGCGCAGGACGTGTTGGCATGGGGGCGATCCTATCCCCGTTGATGCCTTGTCGATTCCCTGTGGATGACCCGTTAGCCCCCGAGCATGGGTTTCGACAAGCTCACCCCGAACAAGCCAAGTAACCCGTTAACCCCGCCACATAAATCTCCAGCGCCCGCTCGCCGGCGGTCAGGACTGGGTCGGGGTGATCCATTTGGGTGGCGTGTTTGAGCAGGCCATCGACGAGGGCGTACAGGCCCAAGGCGGCAGCGTCGAGGGTTGCGGGCGGGGCGGTGGGGTGGATGTCGGCCATCAGTTGGCGCAGGCGCTGGGTGTAGCGGGCGACGCCGTCGAGTTGGCGTTGGCGCAAGGGGGCCAGTTCTTCGTTGTGTTCGGTGCGGTGCATGGCGATGCAGAACACGCGCCGGGTGCGTGCGTCGTTGCGCAGGCGTTGCAGGGGCATTTGGGCCAGTTCGCGCAGTGCGGCGGCCGGGTCGGTGCTGGCGCGTTGGCCGATGATGGCTTGGGCGGCTTGTTCGCAGGGCAGGGTGGCCCGGTCCATCATGGCGCAGTACAGATCGGCCTTGTCTTTGAAGTGCCAGTAGATGGCACCGCGTGTCAGCCCGGCGGCGCTGGCGATCTCGTGCAACGAGGTCCGGCCCACGCCTTGGTGCAAGAAAAGGGTTTCAGCGGTGTCGAGCAACTGCTCGCGGGTGGCAGCGGCGTCTTCTTTGGTGCGGCGAACCATGGCGGCCCTTCAAACATACATGCACGATTGTATGTAAGATGCCACCCCTTTCCAGCCCTGTTTTCCCAGTCGAGGCCCCCGATGTCCCTGTCTCATCTCCCCGTTTCGTTTCGAATGGCCTACGCCGGGCGCGCCTTGCTGGTGGTGTCGGCGTTGATCTTGGCGGCGTGTGGGGGCGGGGGTTCGGCGGGGCCGCAGGTGGGTGCCGGGGCTTCGGCACCGGCCATGCCGCCGCCGCCCGCTGTGGGCGTGATCACGGTGCAGCCGACCTCGGTGGCCTTGGCGACCGATCTGCCGGGTCGCTTGGAGGCTTGGCGCACGGCGCAGGTGCGGGCTCGGGTGCCGGGCATCGTGCATAAGCGCTTGTTCAATGAGGGTGGCATGGTCAAGGCCGGGCAGTCGCTGTTCCAGCTGGATGCTTCGCTGTATCGCGCCACGCTTGACAGCGCACAGGCCGCGCAGGCCAAGGCCGAAGCGAATCTGGCGCAGGCCCGCGCCACCTTTGAGCGCAACGAGCCGCTGGTGGCGGCCAAGGCCATCAGCCAGACTGAATGGGTGGGTACGCAGACCGCGTTGAAGCTGGCCGAGGCCGACGTGGCCACCGCCAAGGCCACGGTGCAAACCGCCAAGCTCAATCTTGAATACGCCGCCGTGCAAGCGCCGATTCATGGCCGCATCGGCCGCTCGCTGGTCACCGAAGGGGCGCTGGTGGGGCAGGGCGAGGCCACGCTGCTGGCCACGATCCAGCAGACCGACCTGATGTACGTCAACTTCACCCAGCCGGCCTCTGAAGTACTGCGCTTGCGCCGCGCTTTCGAGTCCGGTCAGCTCAAGCGCGTGGGCGCTGCGGGCGGCGGCGGGGCCGAACTGAAGGTGGTGCTGGACGATGGCAGCGAATATGCGCACCCCGGCAAGCTGCTGTTTTCTGATCTGACGGTCGATGCCACTTCGGGCCAAGTGACGCTGCGCGCTGAAGTGCCCAACCCCGATGGCGTGCTGCTGCCGGGCTTGTTCGTCAAGGTGCGGCTGGCGCTGGCGCGCACCGATGCCGGCATCTTGGTGCCGCAACAAGCGGTGACCCGCGCCGCCACGGGCGACACGGTGCTGGTGGTGGGCGAGGGCGATATGCCCATGCCGCGTCCGGTCAAGATCGGCTCGGCCCAAGGCTCGCAGTGGGTGGTGCTGGACGGCTTGAAGCCGGGTGAGCAAGTCATCGTGGACGGCTTCCAGAAGATGCGGCCCAAGTCGCCGGTGCGCCCGGTGCCGTGGACCCCGGTCGGCGCGGCACCGTCCGCCCCTGCTGCTTCGGCTGCCAGCCGCTGACCCGGAGGCCTGAGCCATGTCCTCACGTTTTTTCATCGACCGGCCGATTTTTGCCTGGGTGATTGCGCTGTTCATCCTCGTCTTGGGGGCCGCTGCGATCACCAAGTTGCCGGTGGCGCAGTACCCGACGGTGGCCCCGCCTTCCATCGTCATCAGCATGAACTACCCCGGCGCTTCGGCGCAGGTGCTGGAAGACACCGTGTTGGCCGTGATCGAGCAAGAGCTCAACGGCGCGCCCAACCTGATCTACATGGAGTCGAGCACCGACGCCAACGGCTCGGGCACGCTGAATGCGACCTTCCAGCCCGGCACCGACGTGGCGATTGCGCAGATCGAGGTGCAAAACCGCCTGAGCCGCGCCACGCCGCGCCTGCCCGCAGTGGTCACGCAGCTGGGCGTGCGGGTGGACAAAGCCCGCTCCAACTTCTTGATGATCGCCATGATCACCTCGCGCAATCCGGCCTTTGACCCGATTGCTTTGGGTGACTACGCCGCGCGCAACGTCCAGCCTGAAATCCTGCGGATTGCCGGTGTCGGTCAAGCCACGCTGTTCGGCACTGAGCGTGCGCTGCGCATCTGGGTCGATCCGGCCCGGTTGGTGGGTTATGGCCTGTCGATGAACGACGTGGTGGCGGCGATCCGGGCGCAAAACCTGCAAGTCTCGGCCGGCACCGTGGGCGGCACACCCAGCCCGCGTGAACAGAGCATGTTCGCCACCGTCAACGTGGCCGGTCAGTTCAGCACCCCGGCTGAGTTTGCTCAGATCCAGCTGCGCACCAACCCCGACGGCTCGGCCGTGCGGGTGCGTGACGTGGCGCGGGTCGAGATCGGCGGCGCGGCGTATGCCACCTCGTCGCGCCTGAACGGCGTGACCGCCACCGGCATCGGTATTCAGCTCTCGCCCACCGGCAACGCGCTGGCCACGGCTACCGCGATCAAGGCCCGGCTGGCTGAGTTGCAGAAGTACTTTCCCGAAGGCGTGAGCTTCGAAGTGCCCTATGACGCCTCCAAGTTCGTCAGCATCTCGATCGAGAAGGTCATCCACACCCTGATTGAGGCCATCGCGCTGGTCTTTGTGGTGATGTTCTTGTTCCTGCAAAACCTGCGCTACACGCTGATCCCGACCATCGTGGTGCCGGTGGCCTTGATGGGCACCTTTGCGGTGATGCTGACGGCCGGCTTTTCGATCAACGTGCTCACGCTCTTTGGCATGGTGCTGGCCATCGGCATCTTGGTGGACGACGCCATCGTGGTGGTGGAAAACGTCGAACGCATCATGGCCGAAGAAGGGCTCTCGCCGCGTGATGCCACCGTCAAGGCGATGGGCCAGATCACCGGGGCGATCATCGGTATCACCGTGGTGCTGGTGAGCGTGTTCGTGCCAATGGCGTTTTTCAGCGGCTCGGTGGGCAACATCTACCGCCAGTTCTCGCTCTCGATGGTGTCGTCGATGCTGTTCTCAGCGCTGATGGCCTTGTCGCTCACGCCGGCGCTTTGCGCCACGCTGCTTAAACCCGTCGATCCGGGCCATCACGCGAAGAAGGGCTTTTTTGGTGCCTTCAACCGCGCCTTCAAGCGCACCACCCACGGCTACGAAGGCTTGGTGGCACGCATCATTCGCAAGGCGGGGCGCTATCTGGTGATCTACGCCGCCGTCTTGGGCGCGGTGGCCTTCCTCTACAACCGGCTGCCGACCTCCTTCTTGCCCAACGAAGACCAAGGCTATCTGCTGGTCAACGTGCAGCTGCCGCCGGGCGCGTCGGTCAACCGTACCGAAAAGGTCATGCAGCAAGTCGAGGGCTACTTCATGAAGCAGCCCGAGGTCGAAAAGATCATCGGCGTGATGGGCTTCAGCTTTGCCGGTGCGGGCCAAAACGCTGGCTTGGCCTTCGTGCCGCTGAAGGACTGGAGCGAGCGTCCGGGCGCAGAGCACACCGCGCAGGCGGTGGCTGGCCGGGCCTTTGGCGCGATGATGCAAGTGCGCGATGGCTTTATCTTTCCGCTCTCGCCGCCACCGATTCCTGAACTGGGCACCGCCACCGGCTTCACCTTCCGGCTCCAAGACCGCGCCGGTCTGGGCCATGACGCTTTGCTGGCGGCGCGCAATCAGTTGCTCGGCATGGCCAGCCAAAGCAAGGTGCTGGCGGGGGTGCGACCGGACGGTCTGGAAGACGCGCCGCAGCTCAAGCTCGACATCGACCGCGAACGCGCCGCCGCTTTGGGCGTGCCGTTTGACGCCATCGCCGGCACGCTGGCCACCGCTTTTGGCTCCACCTACGTCAACGACTTCCCCAACGCCGGGCGCATGCAGCGCGTGGTGGTCCAGGCTGATGCAACGCTGCGCAGCCAGCCCGAGGATCTGCTCAAGCTGCACGTGCCCAACAACCGGGGCCAGCAAGTGCCGATCTCGGCCTTTGCCAGCACGCGCTGGATCAAGGGCCCGGTGCAGACGGTGCGCTACAACGGCTACTCGGCCATGAAGATCGCCGGCGACGCCGCCAAGGGCTTCAGCACGGGGGACGCGATGGCCGAAATGGAACGCCTGGCCACCCAGTTGCCGCAGGGCTTTGGCTATGAGTGGACTGGCCAATCGCGCGAAGAAAAGCTCTCGGGCGCGCAAGCGCTGGTCTTGATGGCGTTCTCGATGCTGGCGGTGTTTCTGTGTCTGGCCGCGCTCTATGAGAGCTGGAGCATCCCGGTGGCGGTGTTGCTGGTGGTGCCGCTGGGCATCCTGGGCTCACTCACGGGCGTTTGGCTGCGCGACATGCCCAACGACGTTTACTTCAAGGTTGGGCTGATCACCATCATTGGTCTTTCTGCCAAGAACGCCATCCTGATCATCGAGTTCGCCAAGGACTTGCAGGCCGAAGGCAAGGGCTTGCTCGAAGCCACGCTCGAAGCCTGCCACCTGCGCTTTCGGCCGATCATCATGACCAGCTTCGCCTTCATCTTGGGCGTGCTGCCGCTGGCGATTGCCACCGGCGCGGGCTCGGCCAGTCAGCGGGCCATCGGCACGGGCGTGATGGGCGGCATGATCACCGCCACCGTGCTGGCGGTGTTTTTGGTGCCGGTGTTCTTTGTTGTCATTCGGCGCTTGTTTCCGAGCAAGCACGTCGCACCGCACGCCACGGCGCTGTCCTCGCCCGCGACCGATGCGGTGGCGGTGATGTTGAAGCCGGCCCAGCAAGAAGGGAAACACTGATGAAAAAAGCCCTTGGCTCATCTTGGGTCGCGGCCCTGACCGCCGTGACCTTGGCCGGTTTGGCGGGTTGTACCCATCTGGCCCCGAGCTATGAACGCCCGGCTGTGCCCTCCACGGTGGTGATGTCGGCTGAGCCCGCCGCTTCATCGGCTTCGGCCAACACAACGTCGGCCCCGCTGGCTTGGGACGCTTTGATCCGTTCAGCGCAGTTGCGGCCCTTGGTGCAGCAGGCGCTGGCGAACAACCGCGATGTGCGTGTGGCGCTGCTGAGCGTCGAGCGCGCCCGGGCTCAGTTGGGCGTCGTGCAGGCGGATCGTTATCCGACCTTGGGCGCGGGGCTCTCGGCCACGCGCAGCCCGAGTCTGGTGACGGGCAAGGAAGTCACCTTGATCAACGCCGGGGTGCAGTTCAACGCTTGGGAGCTGGACTTCTTCGGCCGCATCGCCAACTTGAGCGAAGCCGCCAAAGCCCAGTTGCTCGCCACCGAAGCCGGTCGGCGTAGTGCTGAGCTGACGCTGGTGGCTGCGGTGGTGACGAGCTACCTGAACTTGGCCGCCAACATCGAGCAGCTCGCCATGGCCGAGAGTGCTTTGGCCAGCCGCAGCGACACGCTCAAGCTCACGCAGCTCAAGGCCGATGTGGGCGCAGCAACCCAGCTTGAGCTGGTCTCGGCCCAAAGCTTGGTGGCTCAAGCCCAAAGTGCGGTCGCGCAACTCAGCCGGGCGCGTGCCCAAGAGCTGAACAACCTCAGCGTGCTGGTGGGCGGCCCGGTGCCGACCGATGCCATGGAAGCCACGCAGGCTGCTGAGGCAGGCGGCTTGGCCGAAGTGCCCGGTGGGCTGTCGTCCGAGGCCTTGCTGGCCCGCCCCGACGTGGTCCAAGCCGAGCAAGCGCTGATCGCGGCCCACGCCAACATCGGTGCTGCCCGGGCGGCGTTTTTCCCGCGCATCACCTTGACCGCCAGCGCCGGTCAGGTCGCCAACGTCTTCAGCGATCTGCTCCAGCCGGGTCATTTCGCGTGGACGCTCAGCTCGCAGGCCTTGATGACGATCTTCGATGCCGGCCGCAACCAGTCCAATCTAGAGATCGCCAAGATCAACCGCGAGATCGCGGTGGCGCAGTACGAAAAGGCGGTGCAAAACGCCTTCCGTGACACGGCCGACGCCTTGGCAGCCCAAGCCAGTTGGCGCGATCAGCGCAGCGCTCAAGAGCTGCAACTGCGCGCCACCCGCGAGATCGCCCGCCTGACCGACCTGCGCGCCAGCCGGGGTGCCGCCAGCGAGCTCGAACGCCAAGACGCCCAGCGCAACCTCCTCGCCGCCGAACAAGCCCTCGTCCAAACCCGTTTGGCCGAACAGCTCAACCGCCTGACGCTGTGGAAGGCGATGGGTGGGGGGTAACGTGGGGGATAAAGCGGACAATGCACCCCACGTTTCAGAAACTTCAAGAGATAGCGCATGAGCTTAAAAAACACCGGCCTCGTCAAAAACCTCGCCAAAAAACTTGAGGGCAAGATGAAGGCCACGGGCGTGCCCCACCGCTTCGCCCAAGGCTCAGCCCAAGCAGCAGCCCCATCGGCCGACAAACGTGAGCAGCGCCCCGCCGCGCCCAAGCTCATCCCCGTGGCCTGCCGCCTGCCCGCCGACCTCCTCAACCGCGTCCGTGACCGCGCCGTTACCCAAGACGGCGGCCTCAACGCCGTGATGGCGCAGGCGCTGGAGCAGTGGTTGGCCACTCAGGCCGTGGCGGAGTAAATCCCCCGCCCCCTTGTCAAAGGGGGTTTTCTACGTCCCCAACCGCTTTGCTGCTCCGCCCAGCAGGCGCTCGGCGCTGACGATGGCGCGTTGGTGGCTGCCGCGACCGATTTCGCCACCGGGATCACGGGCGGTGATTTCAAACACATGCAGCTTGCCTTCTCGGCCCACGTAGCGTGCTTCGGCCGTGACCAAGGCTCCGACCGGGGTGGCGGCGCTGTGGGTGACATCGACCCGCACACCCACCGATAACTCACCGGCCTTGAGTAGCGGATGCAGCACCCGCGAGGCGGCCAATTCCATCAAACCGATCATCCGTGCCGTGGCCAGCACCGCCGGAAAGCCGTCGGTGGCCTGTTGATTCAACACAGTGGCCAAATCGCCACCATCGACGGTCAGCGTTGCGGTGGCGGTGGTTCCAATCTCCAGGGTCATGGGGCAGCTTTCAAAAGGGTTTTGATCTGTATCAGAGGCGGTCGCCGAGGGTATCCCAAGCCACGTACTTCGTGCTCTAGGATGACCCACATGAGACTCAACCCACCCATTCCCCTTCCACGCGGCATGACCCTGCGGCGGCGTTTGGGCACGTTGGAAATGGCTTGGCGCTGGTTTGATTACAAGGCTGTGCTGTTCAGTTTGGGGCTGGTTTTTCTGGTGACCATCCAAGCGCTCGAAGCCTTGGGCCAGATCAACATCGAAAATTACGATGGTCTTGGCAGGATAGTTTTGCCGCTTGCAACGTTGGGGCTTACGTATGTTGTGGCAGCGTTTTGGCTCAACACCACCTTCATCGTCGTGGGGCCAGATCGGATCACCGTGAGGTACCGACCTGTGCCGTCTCCGGGCGAGAAAGATCTGTTGATCGCAGACATCCTCCAGCTCTTTGCCCGGGAAGAGATCACCAAGGCTCGGGACGATGATGAAAGTGATACGTCCAATTTTCAGGTTCGTGTCATCACCCGTGATCGCGCCGTCGTGGTTTTGGTGCCTAACCTGCGCAACGCCGAACAAGCCCGTTTCATCGAACAAGAAATCGAGCGCCACCTTGGCATTGAGGATGAAGCGGTCCCGGAAGAAATCGGGCGGGCGAAGGGCTGAGCGTTTTTAACCCCCCACCAACACCCCCGCCAGCCGGTTATGTCGCTCGACCAGCGGGCCGAGGTCCACGGTGGTGAGTTGGCCTTGGCGGACGACGATGCGGCCGTTGACGATGGTGTAGGCGGCTTGGGCTGAGGCGCAGAGCAGCAAAGCGCCGAGGGGGTCGTGCAGGGCACCGCCGGCAAAGCCCAGGGTGCGGGTGTCGAAGATCGCCAAATCGGCGGCCATGCCGACGCTGAGGTGGCCGATGTCGTCGCGGCCCAGCACGCGAGCCCCGCCTCGGGTGGCGATTTCAAGGGCGTTGCGGGCGGTCATCTCGGCCGGGCCGTGGTCGCAGCCGAAGGGCTCCAGCGAGCGCCCCACCCGCGCCAGCAGCATGGCTTGGCGCGCTTCGTTCAGCAGGTGCGCGGCGTCGTTGCTGGCGCTGCCGTCCACGCCCAAGCCCACCGGCACGCCAGCGTCGAGCATGCGGCGGATGGGCGCGATGCCCGAGGCCAAGCGCATGTTGCTGCACGGGCAGTGCGCCACCCCCGTGCCGGTGGCGGCAAAGCGGGCGATGCCGGGGGCGTCGAGCTTGACGCAGTGCGCGTGCCAAACATCGTCGCCCAGCCAGCCCAGGCTTTCGGCGTATTCGGTGGGCGTCATGCCGAACTTTTCGCGGCTGTAGGCCACGTCGTGGTCGTTCTCGGCCAGATGGGTGTGCATGCGGGTGCGGTATGCCCGCGCCAGCTGCGCCGATTCGCGCATCAAGTCGCGGCTGACGCTGAAGGGCGAGCAGGGTGCCGCCACCACCCGCAGCATGGCGTAGCGCCCTTCGTCGTGATGGGTTTCGATCAGGCGCTGGGTGTCTTTGAGGATGGCGTCTTCGCGCTCCACCAAGCTGTCGGGCGGCAACCCGCCGCTGGATTCACCCACGCTCATGCTGCCGCGTGCGGCATGAAAGCGCATGCCTATTTGCTGCGCCGCTTCGATCGAGTCGTCGAGCCGCACGCCGTTGGGGTAGAGGTAGAGGTGGTCGGAGCTGGTGGTGCAGCCCGAAAGCAGCAACTCCGCCATCGCCACCTGGGTGCTCACCTGCACCATCTCGGGCGTCAGGCCGGCCCAGATCGGATAAAGCGTCTTCAGCCACCCAAACAACTCCGCGTTCTGCGCCGCCGGAATCGCCCGCGTGAGGCTTTGGTACATGTGGTGATGCGTATTGATCAACCCCGGCACCACCACATGCCCCCGCGCATCAATCACCTCATCCACCTCGCCCACCCACTGCTGCGCCATGCCCGCCACTTCCGCCGCCGGCCCCACCGCCGCAATCACCCCGCCCCGAATCAACACACTCCCATCCCGCACCTCCCTGCGCTGCTCGTCCATGGTGGCGATGAGGGTGGCGTGGTGGATGAGGAGGGTGGGTGTCGTGGGTGTCATGGTGGGTGCAGTGGGTGTTTCGCTTGAAACCACCCATGGCCTTTTTAAATGGGGGGACGGCATGGGTCGCATCACGAACCCGTTCGCCCTGAGCCTGTCGAAGGGCTTGAGGCCAAACGGGCGGGGCTTCGACAAGCTCAGCCCGAACGGTCAAGGGGGCTCAGCTCGAACGGAGCCGAGTTGGGCTTCGGTGCCATGGTGGGTTGCGTGACCATCAACATCTCCGCCACCACCGACACGGCGATCACGCCGGGTTCCTTGCCAAGAAGATCGGGCAAACCGATGGGGCAGTGCATGGTGGCCAGTTCGGCGGCCGCGAAGCCGTGATGGGTGAGGCGGTGGTGGAAGCGGGCGCGTTTGGTGGCGGAGCCGATGAGGCCGAACCAGCCGATGTCGGCGTGGTGGCGTTGGCGGTGCAGGATGGTTTGGGCCAGACGCAGGTCGAGGCTGTGGTCGTGGGTCAGGACGAGGTGGAAGGCACCGGGCGGGGCCAGATCGACTTCGGCTTCGAGGGGGTCAGAGCACAGGCGTTCGATGTGGCTGGGCAGGGGTGTGGGCAAAGGGGTGGATGGGGGCGGGAAGGCGTCTTCGCGGGCGTCGAGCCAGAGGACGCGGCAGGGGATGTGCGCCAACACCGCCACGATGGCTTGGCCGACGTGGCCTGCGCCGTAGAGCTGCAACACAAAGCGCACTGCGGGCGCGGGCCAGGCGGCCAAGGCGGTGGCGTTGAGGGGCTCGAAGTGCAGGGTGACTTCGCCGCCGCAGCACTGACCCAGTGAGGGGCCAAGGGCCACGCGCCAGTCGAAGGGGGCAGGATGGCGGGAATCAGCCGCCAAGGCTTGGCGGGCGCGGGCGATGGCTTGCCATTCCAGATGGCCTCCCCCCAAGGTGCCGGCCACCGCGTCCAGCCCGACCAGCATGCGCGTGCCGGCATTGCGCGGCACCGAGCCACGGGTGTGCTGCACCGTGATGATCAGCGCCGGTGCGCCGCTCAGGAGCCACTGCCGGGCTTGGGCCAGATCGAGCATGGTTCAGGACGGCGCTGTGGCGGATGGGAGAGGCCCTTCGACAGGCTCAGGGCGAACGGAAGAAAAAAGCGGCTCAGGGCGAACGGTTGAGCGAACGGCGGTGATGGCCATCAAGAGCGCTTCGGGGGTGGCGGGGGCTTTCAGGGGCGGCTGACAACCGGCTGGGCCGCAGGCGGCCACCGCGTCGCGCAGGGCCAAAAAGACCGAAAAGGCCAGCAGCAGCGGTGGCTCACCCACGGCTTTGCTGCGGTGGATGCTGTCTTCGACGTTGGCGTTGTCAAACAGCGCGGTGTGCCAAACCGCAGGGGCGTCGTTGGCGGTGGGGATTTTGTAGGTCGAGGGCGCGTGGGTCAGCAGCGCGCCGCTGCGGGGGTGCCAAACCAGCTCTTCGCTGGTCAGCCAGCCCATGCCTTGGATGAAGCCGCCCTCGATCTGACCGATGTCGATGGCGGGGTTGAGCGAGCGGCCGACGTCGTGCAGCAAGTCGCTGCGCAGCAAGCGCCATTCGCCCGTGAGGGTGTCGAGCAGCACCTCGCTCACCGCTGCGCCGTAGGCAAAGTAGTGAAACGGGTGGCCGCTCAAGGTGCTGCGGTCCCACGACAAGCCGGGCGTGGCGTAGAAGCCGTCGCTCCAAAGCTGCACCCGGGCCACATAGGCTTTTTGCACCAGCGCGCTGAAGGCGATGCTCTGGCCGTCCGGGCCGTGGACCGCGCCGCCGGCAAAACGCACTTGCTCCGCGCGCACCGCGCCGCCCCAAAGGTCCGCCGCCAACTGCGCCAAGCGCTGCGTGATCTGCCGGGCGGCGTCTTGGGCCGCCTTGCCGTTCAGGTCCGAGCCGGTCGAGGCGGCTGTGGCCGAGGTGTTGGCCACCTTGCTGGTGTCGGTGGCGCTGCAACGCACCCGGCTCAGCGGCAGACCCAACTCATGCGCCACCACCTGCGCCACCTTGGTGTTGACGCCTTGGCCCATCTCGGTGCCGCCGTGGTTCACCAACACCGAGCCGTCTTGGTAGACATGCACCAGCGCCCCGGCTTGGTTGAAGTGGTTGACGTTGAAGGCGATGCCGAACTTGACCGGCGTGAGCGCCAAGCCTTTTTTGAGGATCGGGCTGGCGTCGTTGAAGGCTTGCAGCGCGGCGCGGCGCGCGTGGTAAGCGCTTTGATCGATGAGCTGTGCGGTGAGCGGCGCGATCACGTTGTCACGCACCGTCTGGCCGTAGGGCGTGACGTTTTGGCTCTCGACGCCGTACCAGTTGGCTTGGCGCACCGCCAGCGCATCAACGCCCAGATGGCGGGCGATGTGATCCAGCACCACCTCGGTCAGCAACGCCCCTTGCGGCCCCCCAAAGCCGCGAAAGGCGGTGTTGCTTTGGGTGTGGGTGCGGGCCATGTAGCCGTTCAGGGCCACGTTGGGCAACCAATAAGTGTTATCGATGTGGCACAGCGCTCGGGTGAGCACCGGGCCTGAGAGATCGGCCGAATGCCCAGCGTGGCCGATCAGGCTGACGTCGAGGCCTTGGATGCGGCCCTCGGCGTCGAAGCCGACCTCCCAATCAAACTCGAAACCATGGCGTCGCCCGGTGATGAGGAAGTCGTCGTCGCGGTCAAGTCGCAGCTTCACCGGCCGCTCCAAGCGTTGGGCGGCCAAGGCGGCGACGCAGGCAAAGGGGGCGGATTGCGACTCCTTGCCGCCAAAGCCGCCGCCCATGCGCCGGCACATCACCTGCACTTGGTGCGTGGGCAGCGCCAAAGCGTGCGCCACCACGGCTTGCATTTCGCTGGGGTGTTGGGTGGAGCAGTGAACCAAGAGGCCGCCGTCGTCTTGCGGCAAGGCCAAAGCGATCTGACCTTCGAGATAAAACTGCTCTTGGCCGCCCAGGCTGAAACGGCCTTCGAGCCGATGCGCTGCGCCGTGGATCGCCCCGGCCACGCCGCCGGGATGGTGACTGCGGCTCAGGTGCATCGGCGGCACCACATAGTCGCCTGCGGTGTGGGCAGCGCGCACGTCCAGCACCGCCGGCAGGGGCTCGATGCGCAGCACCTGCTTGGCGTGGGCCGCCGCCCGCCGAGCCGCCATGCGGTCGGTGGCGATCACGGCAAAGACCGGCTGGCCCAAGTAACGCAGCGTTCCGGGGCCTGCGGCGCTGGGCGGCTCGGCCAAGATCGGCTCGTCGTGAACGATGGCACCGCAATCGTTCGGCCCCGGAAAATCCGCCGCCGTGTAGACCGCCACCACCCCGTCAAGGGCGCGCAAGGCGTCCAGATCGATGCCGAGCCAGCGCCCATGCGCGACGGGCGACAGGCCCAAGGCGGCGTGCAAGGTGCCCACGGGTTCAGGGATGTCGTCGATGTAAGCGGCGCGGCCGCTGACGTGCAGGTGGGCCGATTCATGCGGCAAGGACTGGCCCAAAGGGCTGCGCAGCGCGGGAGCATCCATGGTGTTAAACGGTGCCTTCAAAGACCCGCAACTGCGCGGCGGGCAGGGGTTGATCGGGGCGGGTTTCGAGCCACAGACGCATCAAAAGGCCGCGTGCGGCGGCCCGGCGATAGCTGGCGCTGGCGCGCAGATCGCTCAGCGGTGTGAAGTCGGCCTCCAGCGCGGCCAGCGCACGCTCCAGCGTGGCTTCGTTCCACGGCTGGCCCAGCAGCACGGCTTCGGTGCCCGCCGCCCGCTTGACCACCGCCGCCATGCCGCCAAAAGCCAGCTTGACGCCCGTGACCACGCCAGCGCTATCAAGCTGAATCGCCATGCCCGCGCTCAAGGCCGAGATATCGCAGTCGAAACGCTTCGAGATCTTCCAAGCGCGGATGTGCCAAGGGCTTTCCTGGGGTGACGGTGGTAACGGCACTTGCACCGCTTCGATGAACTCACCGGCTTCCAAACGGTTTTGCATGTAATCGACGTAAAACGCATCCAGCGCCAGCTCGCGCTGCACCGTGCCTCGGCGCAGCAGCAGCTTGGCCCCCAAGGCCATCAGCACCGGGGCGGCGTCGCCGATGGGCGAGCCGTTGGCCAAGTTGCCGACCAAGGTGCCGGCGTGACGCACCGGCGGGCCGGCAAAGCGGCGGTGGATCTCGCTCAAGCTCGGCCAGTGCTGGACCAAGGCTTGCCAAGCGTCTTCCAGGGTCACGGCCGCGCCGATGTGCAAGCTGGTATGCACGCCGGTGTCTTCGCGGCGCAGTTGGCGCAGCTCAGCCACGTCGCCCAAGTGGATCAAGGGGCCGGTTTCGCGCAGCTGTTTGTTGACCCACAAGCCGATGTCGGTGCCGCCAGCCAGCAGCCGGGCTTGGGGGTGTGCCAGTCGCAGCTCGGCCAGTTCAGGCAGGCTGCGCGGCGCGTGCCAAGTGGGGCTGTCGAGCGGGGCGTCTTGGCGCAGCGCTTTCAATTGGGTTTTGAGCGGGCCAAGCGCCAAGCCTTCCGGCAAATAGCCATCTTCTTGAACGTGGCCCATCTGTTCGGCCGCGTCAAGAATCGGTCGGTAGCCGGTGCAGCGGCACAGATTGCCGGCCAAGTCATCCGCCAATTCGGCCCGGCTGGCGCAGCGGCCTTGAAGGCGTTGGCGCTCGAAGCTCAGTGCCAGCGACATCGCAAAGCCGGGGGTGCAAAACCCGCATTGCGAGCCATGACAGCGCACCAAGGCTTCTTGGGCCGGATGCAGCCGGGGTGGTTGGGTGGGATCGGTGGGTGGAGCGGGGCTGAGATCCTCCACCGTCAGCAGGGCTTTGCCGTGCAAGGTGGGCAAAAAGCGGATGCAGGCGTTGAGGGTGCGCAACCGAACGTTGCTCACGTTGCTGCCCACGTTGTTGTCTTCGAGTTCAGCGACGATGACCGTGCAGGCGCCGCAGTCGCCTTCGTTGCAGCCTTCTTTGGTGCCGAGGGTGCCGCCTAACATGCCACCCAACGTGCCGCCCAACGTGCCGCCCAACGTGCGGGCGTCCTCGCGCAGCCATTGCAAGAGGGTGCGGGTGGGGTCGGTATTGGCAGCTTCAACCACCTGACCGCGAAAAATGAATCGAATCGGAGCGTTCATGGCTTGGAGCGTAATACGATGCGGCACCAGTTACAAATGAGTTCAAGCTGAGCCACCCATGAAACCCTCCTTCTCCGCACCCCCTGATCGACAGGCTTTGTACGGCGATGTGCTGGACATGGTGGCTCAGCCGACGCTTGAAGATCCCGCAAGTTTGGGGCCACGTTATCGCCCGGCGCATTGGTTGCTGATGGAGCGGGGGCGCATCCACGCGGTCCAAGCCGAAGAACCCGACGCCAGCTGGACCCAAGAGCGCCATCCCGGCCGGCTGATTCTGCCGGGCTTCATCGACACCCATGTGCATGCGGCGCAGATCGACGTGATCGGCGCTTGGGGAGCGGCCTTGCTCGACTGGCTGGAGCGCCACACCTTTCCGGCCGAAGCGCGCATGGCTGATCCAGCCCACGCCGCGTTCATCTCGGGCTTGTTTCTGGACGCCTTGCTGGCCGCCGGCACCACGGCGGCGATGGTGTTTCCCACCGTCCACAAGGGCTCGGTCGAAGCCCTCTTTGAGGCGGCTGAAGTGCGCGGCATGCGCCTGATCGCCGGCAAGGTGCTGATGGATCGCCATGCCCCGGGCAACTTGCGCGACGACGTGGTGCAGGCCGAGCGCGACTGTGGGGATCTGATCGAGCGCTGGCACGGCCAGGGCCGCTTGAGCTACGCCCTGACGCCGCGCTTTGCGCCCACCTCTTCGCCCGCGCAGCTCGCCATGGCGGGCGAACTCATGACGCTGCGGCCGGAGCTCTACATGCAAACCCATGTGGCTGAGAACCGCGACGAAGTACGCTGGGTGGCGGAACTCTTTCCCGAGGCGCGCAGCTATCTGGACGTTTACGAGCGCTTTGGCCTGCTGGGGCCGCGCGCCATGTTGGCGCATGGCATCTGGCTGGACGCCAGCGATCGGGCCTTGTTGCACGAACGTGGTGCGGCGCTGGCCTTTTGTCCGTCCTCGAATCTGTTCTTGGGCAGCGGGCTGTTTGATTGGCGGGCTGCGCGTCAAAGCGGCTGCGCCGTCACCGTGGGCTGCGACGTGGGCGGCGGCACCAGCTTGTCGATGCTGCGCACCTTGGCCGACGGCTACAAGGTGCAGGCCTTGGCCGGGCGGCGGGTCACGGCGTGGGATCTTCTTTATGCCTCGACCCGAGGTGCGGCCGAGGCGCTGGGCTTGGGCCATGAAATCGGCAGTTTTGACGTCGGCACCCTCGCCGACGTGGTGGTCTGGGACCGCGCACGCAGTCCTGTGGAGCAGCGCCGCCAAGCGGTGGCGCAAGACTTGCATGAAGCGGTCTTTGCTTGGCTGACTGTGGCCGGCGAAGACCATGTGGTGTGTACCCGGGTGGCCGGGGTTGAGCGCTATCGGCGGAGTTCATGAATCGACCTCTTTCTTCCTCTTCCGCCCAAGGCGCACCCAGCTCGCCGCCGTTGCGGCTTGAACTGCGCGGCATCACCAAGCAGTACCCGGCGGTGCGGGCCAACGACGACGTGCATCTCCACGTCGCGCCCGGCCAGATCCACGCGGTGTTGGGCGAAAACGGCGCCGGCAAATCGACCCTGATGAAGATCATCTACGGCGCCACCCGGCCCGACGCGGGTGAGCTGCGCTGGAACGGCCAGCCGGTGCAGATCGCCAGCCCAGCGCAAGCCCGCAAGCTGGGCATCAGCATGGTCTACCAGCACTTTTCGCTGTTTGACACGCTCACGGCCGCCGAGAACGTTTGGCTCGGGCTGGACCCCTCGCTCGCTCCATCGCGCTCGCTGGCGCAAGTGACTGAGCGCATCCGCGCGGTTTCGGCCGGCTACGGTTTGGACGTGGACCCGCTGCGGCCGGTGCATACCTTGAGCGTGGGCGAGCGCCAGCGCGTCGAGATCGTGCGCGCCTTGCTGACCGAGCCGCAGCTGTTGATCTTGGACGAGCCGACTTCGGTGCTGACGCCGCAGGCGGTCGAAAAGCTCTTTGTGACGCTGCGCAAGCTCAGCAGCGAAGGGTGCAGCATCCTCTACATCAGCCACAAGCTCGACGAGATTCGCGCGCTGTGCCACCACTGCACGGTGCTGCGTGCGGGCAAAGTCAGCGGCGAGGTGGACCCGGCGCAAGAGAGCAACGCCAGCCTCTCAAGGCTGATGATCGGGGCCGATCCGCCGGTGCTCACGCCGCGCCAAGCGCGCACGGGGGCGGTGGTGCTGGGCGTGCAAGGCTTGAGCTTGCCGCAGCAAGACGCCTTTGGCGTGACGCTCCAAGCCATGGCGTTGCAGGTGCGCTCGGGCGAGATCCTTGGCATCGCCGGGGTGTCGGGCAACGGTCAGCAAGAGCTGATGGCGGCGTTGTCGGGCGAAGACCCGCGCGCCCCTCAAGGCAGCATCACGTTGGATGGCAGCGACATCGCCCAAACCAGCCCGCGCAAGCGCCGCGCCTTGGGCCTGCACTTTGTGCCCGAAGAACGCTTGGGGCGCGGGGCGGTGCCCAGCCTGTCGCTGGCGCAAAACACCTTGCTGACGCGCACCGAAGCGGTGGCGCGCCGAACCGGCTGGCTTGATCTGGCCGCCACCCAGCGCTTGGCGGCGGCGCTGATCGAGCGCTACAAGGTCAAGGCCGGTGGGCCGCAGGCCAGCGCGCAGTCGCTCTCGGGCGGCAATTTGCAAAAGTTCATCGTCGGGCGCGAGATCGACGCCAACCCCAAGCTGCTGATCGTCTCCCAGCCCACATGGGGGGTGGACGTGGGCGCAGCGGCGCAGATCCGGGGGGCGTTGCTGCAACTGCGCAATCAAGGCTGCGCGGTGTTGGTGGTCAGTGAGGAGTTGGACGAATTGTTTGAGATCAGCGACCGTTTGCAGGTCATCGCCCAAGGGCGGCTTTCGCCAGCTATCCCGACCGCCCAGGCCACCATCGAGCAGATCGGCGCCTGGATGTCCGGGCTTTGGGAGGAGACCCCCCATGTTCAAGCTTGAACCCCGTGCTCAGCCGTCCAAGGCGATGTCGATGGCCTCGCCGGTGCTCGCTTTGGCGATCACGGTGTTGATCGGTGTGGTGCTTTTTGTCGCGCTGGGCATCGACCCGCTCAAAGGGCTGGCGGCTTTCTTTGTCGAGCCCTTGAAGAGTGCTTATGCCTTGTCCGAGCTATCGGTCAAGGCGGTGCCGCTGGTGCTGATCGCGCTGGGTTTGGCGGTGTGCTTTCGGGCCAACGTCTGGAACATCGGGGCCGAAGGGCAGTTCGTTTTTGGTGCCTTGGCCGCCGGTTGGGTGGCGATGCAGGCCGGGCCCGAAACCGGCTGGGCGTGGATGGGCCGGGGCGTGGTGGGGGTGATTTTGCTGGCCGGGGTGCTGGGCGGCATGGCTTGGGCGGGGGTGGTGGCTTGGCTGCGCGACCGCTTCAACGCCAGCGAGATTTTGGTCAGCCTGATGCTGGTTTACGTGGCCGAGCAGGTGCTGGGCTACTTGGTCTACGGCCCGTGGAAAGACCCGAACGGCTACAACTTTCCCCAAACCATCAGCTTTGACGCCGTGACCAAGGTGCCGCGTCTGGTGGACGGCTTGCGGCTCAACGTGGGCGCGCTGATCGCCTTGGGCGCGGTGCTGGGCCTTTGGGCCTTTTTGTTTCGCACCTATCAGGGCTTTGCGCTTCAAGTGGGTGGTTTGGCCCCGGCGGCGGCGCGTTACGCCGGCTTTTCTTCGCGCCGGGCGCTGTGGATGGCGCTCTTGATCTCAGGCGGCGCGGCCGGTTTGGCCGGGGCGCTGGAAGTGGCCGGGCCGCTGGGGCAGCTCACGCCCTATGTGCCAGCGGGCTACGGATTCGCCGCGATCATCGTGGCCTACGTGGGGCGCTTGCATCCGGTGGGCATCGTTTTTTCGGCGCTTCTGATGAGCATGTTCTACATCGGCGGGGAGCTGGCGCAGTCGCGCTTGGGGCTGCCGAAGGCGCTGACTGGCGTCTTCCAAGGTTTGCTGCTGTTTGCCCTGCTGGCCTGTGACACCTTGGTGCATCACCGCCTGCGTTTTGTCGGAGCCAAGTCATGACCGATGCATCCTCGCTGGCTTTACTTTTGGCGGCCACCTTGAGCGCTGGCACCGTGCTGGCGCTGGCCGGTTTGGGCCTGTTGATCAACGAGCGCGCCGGCATCATCAACTTGGGGGCCGAGGGCCTGATGTTGGTGGCCGCGATTGCGGGTTTTGCCACTGGCGTTCAGACCGGCTCGGACGTGCTGGCCTTTGCAGCCGGTGCGGCGGCTGGGGCGCTGCTGGCTGCTGTGCTGGGCCTGTTGGTGATTTGGCTCGGCACCAATCAATACGCCACGGGCTTGGCGCTGAGTCTGTTCGGCGCAGGCTTTTCAGCGTTTGTCGGCATCCGCTACACCCAAGAGCGCTTGCCCACGCGCATGAAGTTTGAGATTCCCGGCTTGGCCGATCTGCCCTTCATCGGTCCGGCGCTTTTTAAGCAGCACCCGATGGTCTACCTCACCATCGCGTTGGCGGTGGGGCTGGCGTGGTTCCTGTACCGCACCCGTGCTGGGCTGGTGCTGCGCGCGGTGGGCGAGTCGCCTGAGTCAGCCCACGCGCTGGGCTATCCCGTGCGGCGCATCCGCTTGGCTGCCGTGGTGGCGGGTGGGGCGCTGTGTGGCTTGGCGGGGGCCTATTTGTCGGTGATTTACACCCCGCTGTGGGTCGAGGGCATGGTGGCGGGCAAAGGCTGGATCGCCTTGGCCCTGACCACCTTTGCCACCTGGCGGCCGGCGCGGATTTTGCTCGGGGCCTACTTGTTTGGCTTGGTCACGATGGTGCAGTTCCATCTGCAAGGCGAGGGTGTGCAGATCGCCAGCCAGTGGCTGACCATGCTGCCCTACGTGGCCACCATCGTGGTGCTGGTGCTGATCTCGCGCAACCCTGCTTGGATCCGCGCCAACATGCCCGCCTCGTTGGGCAAGCCCTTTGTGCCGGGGCACTGAGTTCCTGATGTTTCTAACCAACCGGAGAGAGAGCATGACCTTGAAGAAGACCCGCTTGATGACGTTGAGCACGCTAACGACCTTGGCGACCGTGGCCACCGTGACTGCCACCACCGTTTTGGTGGGTTGCGGCAAGAAGCCCGAAGCCCCGGTGGTGGCTGCCTCGGCTTCCGCCGCCAAGGCCGAGCCGCTGAAGGTGGCGTTTGCCTACGTTGGCCCCGTGGGCGACGGCGGCTGGACCTTTGCACACGACAACGCCCGCAAGGCGCTGGAGAAGGAATTTGGCGACAAGATTGTCACCAGCTTTGTCGAAAAAGTGCCCGAATCGGCCGACGCTGAACGCGTGTTTCGCGACATGCTCGGCCAAGGCAACAAGCTGATCTTTGGCACCACCTTCGGCTACATGGAGCCGATGCTCAAGGTGGCTGTTGACGCCAAGGACGTCAAGTTTGAGCACGCCACCGGCTACAAGACCGCTGAAAACCTGCGCACCTACGACAGCCGCACCTATGAAGGGGCCTACATGGCGGGGGTGGTGGCCGGCGGCATGACCAAGACCAACACGCTGGGCGTGGTCGGCTCGATCCCTATTCCTGAGGTGATCCGCAACATCAACGCCTTCACCTTGGGCGCGCAAAGCGTGAACCCCAAGATCAAGACCAAGGTGGTGTGGGTGAACGAATGGTTCAACCCGCCCAAGGAAACCGAAGCCGCCACCGCGCTGATCAACGGCGGGGCTGACATCCTGATGCAAAACACCGACTCACCCGCCGTGCTCAAGACCGCCGAGGACAAAGGCAAGCGTGCTTTCGGCTGGGACAGCGACATGACCGCCTACGGTCCCAAGGCGCACTTGGGCTCCGCAGTGATCAACTGGGCGCCGTACTACATCAAGGCCACCCGCGACGCGCTTGAAGGCAAGTGGGCCACCGGCAAAGCCTGGTGGGGCGTGAAGGAAGGTGCCATCGACTTCGTCTCTCTAGCTGCCGATGTGCCCACGGAGATCAAAACCAAGCTCGAAACCGTCAAGGCCGGCTTGAAGGACGGCACGTTCGTGATCTGGAAGGGCCCGCTGGTGGACAACACCGGCAAGGAAGTCTTGGCCAGCGGTACTGTCGCCGATGACGCCCTCTTGGGCGGCATCAAGTTCTACGTCAAGGGCGTGGACGGTCAGGTGCCAGGGAACAAGTAAGCCGCTTGACGCTGCTTTCCCGTTCGCACTGAGCCTGCTTCTTCCGTTCGCCCTGAGCCTGTCGAAGGGCTGGGGCTTCGACAGGCTCAGCCCGAACGGCAGAGGGAAGAAGTTCGGTTTGGAGCGGGATCGGTGCTGGGTTTTGGAGGGCGGGCCGCAGCCAGTGGATGGTCCCGGCGGCCTCAGACGCTGCGCGCTCAGGCTTTGCAGCACGCTGGCGTCAAGAGTCGCGGTAGGTTGCGCGGTTGTTCTGATCGCGGCCGTTGCGGTAGGCGCGGATGACGCAGCCCTCACCCCCAGCCCCTCTCCCGCTGTAGCGGGCGAGGGGAGGCATGCGGCTCTGAAGCCCCTCGCCCACGTCGTGGGAGAGGGGTTGGGGTGAGGGCAAGGCCATGAGCGCTTTGGCTTCCCCGGGCTTGACGATGAAACCTGCACCGAGCCGCAAATCCCGAACGGGGAGACGGATCACGGTGGTCTGAAACCGATGGGCATGGTGGGCCGGGATCATAGGAGAATGCCCGGCGCAAAAACCGGCTTTCAGGAGCACCCGCCATGCACAACATGACCTCTTCCGCTTTTCCCCCCGCCATCGACTTCAGCGCCATCCCGCGCGCGCAGTTACCGCTGTTGTTGGCGCGCATGCCCAAGGCGGAGTTGCATTTGCACATCGAGGGTTCTCTGGAGCCGGAGCTGATCTTCAAGCTGGCGCAGCGCAATGGCCTCACGCTGGCTTATCCCAGTGTGGCGGCCTTGCGGGCGGCCTATGCGTTCACCGATTTGCAAAGTTTTCTCGACATTTACTACGCTGGGGCGAGCGTTTTGTGGAAGGAAGAGGACTTCTTCGACATGGCTTGGGCGTACTTTGAGCGCGCACATGCGGACGGCGTGGTGCATGCCGAGCTGTTTTTTGATCCGCAAACCCATACCGAGCGCGGTGTGCCGTTCGAGGTGGTGATTCGGGGGCTGCACCGCGCTTGCACCCAAGCCCAGGCGCAGCTGGGTCTGAGCGCGGCGCTGATCCTGTGCTTCTTGCGTCACTTGAGCGAAGACGAGGCCTTCAAGACGCTGGAGGAGGCGCTGCCCCATCGGGCGCTGTTCATCGGCGTGGGCTTGGATAGCTCGGAGCGCGGCCATCCGCCAGAAAAATTTGCCCGCGTTTTTGCCCGCGCCCGCGAGCTGGGCTTGCACGCGGTGGCCCACGCGGGTGAGGAAGGTCCGCCCGCTTATGTGTGGAGCGCGCTGGATGTGCTGCACGCCGAGCGCATCGACCACGGGGTGCGCAGCGTCGAAGACCCCGCGCTGATGCAGCGCTTGGCGGTGGAGCGCGTGCCGCTCACGGTCTGCCCGCTGTCGAACCTCAAGCTGCGCGTGGTCCACGATCTGGCCGATCACCCGCTGCCGCAGCTGCTTGCAGCAGGCTTGGTGGCGACGATCAACGCCGATGATCCGGCCTACTTTGGCGGCTACATCCTCAAAAACTTTGAGGCAACGTTTGCCGCTTTGCCGCAGCTCGGGCCCCAAGAGGCCTATCAGCTGGCGCGCAACAGCTTTGAGGCCAGCTTTGTGGCCGAAGAACAAAAAAAGGCCTGGATTCAGGCCTTGAATGTCGTCTTCAACGAAGCAGCGGGTCAATCCACCAAATCGCGGTAGGCATGCCAAGTGGCATGACCGATCCAAGGGAAGATGGCGATCAGGCCCACCATCCCGGTGGCAAAGCCAACAGCGGTCAGAGCCACGATCAGCGCTGCCCATAGGAGCATGACTTTCGGGTTGGCTAGGCACACCCTGATGCTGGTGCTGACGGCGGTAAAGAGGTCTGTTTCTGTCTTGTCAAGCAGCATCGGGCCGCTCACAACACTGAGTGCAAAAACCGTCATGGCCAGCACCGCTCCTGAGCTGATGTAGGTCATAGCCAGCCCGGTGTATTGCCCAGAAAACAAGATGTCGCTCATCAATGTGTCCAAGTCCGGGACAACGTTGCCATCAAACAGGGCAAAGATGATGACGGCAGTGCGCATCCACACCATCAGCATGATGGCAAGCATCAGTCCAAACAGCGCGATTGACTTGGTGTTGTCACGCCAAGCTGACAGCGTGGTTAGATGTTTCGTGGATTGGCCGTTTTCTAATGCTTTGGCGGCTTTAAAAAACGGCATGGCCAAGAAAGGCGCAATCAAGAAAAAGCCGCATATCCAAGCAGGAATAAGCTCCTCCACTTTCAAGCTTGCGACCAACAAGAGCATGCCCATGCTCATCACCAAACAACCATGCGCTAGGCTGTAAAGCGCGCTGCGCCGCATGTCTTTGAAGCCTTGGCGCAACCACACCCATGGTCGATCCATCGACACACTGTGAATGGTCGGGAGGGCGCGGGGGGCTTCGCCATGCCATGAACGATCAAGAACTTGAGCCACGATGACACTCCTTGCAAAGTGCCGGCCAAGGGGGTCGGCGGTGGAGTCCATCGTAAATCAATCGGTTAAAAAATCAGATGGCGCATCAAAAGTCCCATTTTTGTCATGGACAAATGATGTTCGTCGTGTGAATTTACGGTTTGCCAGAAGTTTTTGGTTCGGCAAAGGTGGCCCCACCCGCGTTGGCCATGTAGATCACACCTGAGCGAATTTCGGCATCGTTCAGCTCACGACCGCCTTGGGCGGGCATGGCGTTTTTGCCTTTCAAGGCTGAAAGGACCAGCGCGTCTACGCCAGTTTTGATGCGCGGTGCCCAAGCGGTGGTGTCACCGAACTTGGGCGCACCCATCGCGCCGGTGGCGTGGCAGGCGGCGCAGCGGGCCTTGAAGACGTCTTCGCCTGTTTTGGGGCCGGAGGATGAGGGGGTCTCTGTGCTCGCCAAGCGAACTTGGCCCACGGGCCGAATTCGCTCAGCCAGTTCTTGATCGGTATCGCTGCTGGCGATGACTTTGGGCTTGGACGGTGGCGTCAGCAGCCAGATGGCGCTGGCACTGATCAGCAGGGCGAGGCTGACAGCCAGCACGATGCTGAGGGTAGACGTGGGGGTCGATGGGTCCTGGGATGAGGGCATGACAAGGCTTTCTGGACGACTACGGATGCGGTGCATTCTAGGGCCGGAAGAAATAAGGCTAGAATGCGCCCCTTTGCGCTCGTAGCTCAGTGGATAGAGTATTGGCCTCCGAAGCCAAGGGTCGCTGGTTCGATTCCAGCCGGGCGCACCATCATTTCCCGTCCCACCCCCATCCCCCCAAAAAGTCGTGCAACACCCCCTTCGGGGTCGTTTCTTGACGCCTGTTCCCGCCTTAGGCTGATCGCCATCGGTAGCCCTTTTGCGCTGCCGCAGGGAGTGAATCATGCAAGGACTGCAACGACGCCATGTGCTGGCGCTGGGTTTGGGGCTCACCTTGATCCCTTGGGGTTTTGAGGCTGAAGCCGCCGATCTGCCTTTGCTGTTGGCGCGCCATCTCGGGCCCCATGTGGACCCAGCCGATTACTTGGTGAGCGAAAAGTTCGACGGCGTGCGCGCTGTCTGGGACGGCGAGCGCCTGCGCTTTCGCAGCGGCAACACGGTGCCCGCGCCAAGTTGGTTCATCGAGCGGTTACCCGCACAAGCCTTGGACGGTGAGCTTTGGCTGGGACGCGGGCGTTTTGAGGCGACTTCTGCGCTCTTACGCCGCGCAGTGCCGGTGGACGCCGATTGGCGCGAGCTGCGCTACCTGTGCTTCGAGCTGCCAGAGGCAGCGGGCACCTTTGCCGAGCGTGCAGAGCGTCTTCAAGGCGTCGTCCAAAACATGGGGTGGAATCAGCTGGCGGCGGTCGATCAGAGCCGGGTGGCCGACCGGACCGAGCTGCAAGCGCGTTTGCAAGCCGTCTTGCAAGCGGGCGGCGAGGGTTTGATGCTGCACCGCTTGGATGCGCCGTATCACACCGGGCGCAGCGAGGCTCTTTTGAAGCTCAAGCCCTTTGATGACGCCGAAGCGGTGGTGATCGCTCATCTGCCCGGCAAGGGCCGCCATGAGGGCCGACTGGGGGCCTTGCGCGTGCGGGCCTCGGATGGACGCGAGTTCAGCATTGGCAGTGGTTTTACCGACGCTGAGCGCGACGAGCCCCCGCCCATCGGGTCAGTCGTGACCTATGTCCACCAAGGCTTGACCGCCAAGGGCCAGCCGCGTTTTGCGCGTTTTATGCGGTTGGCTGCGGGATATTGAGGGGGCGGGCACAATGCCTGCCTTGTTGTTGTGAACCTGTGGGTAGCTATGTTTTCCCGTTGTTGGATGCGTGTGTGGGGCTCTGGGCCGATTCTTTCTCTCTCAGTGGGTAGCGTGCTTGCGCAAACTGAGCCTGCTGACCCCCCCGAGCCCCCGAGCCTTGAAACGGTGGTGATCACGCGCAAAGCCCCGAGTTTTCAGCCTCAAGCGGGCAAAACCGAGATCAGTGGGGCTGAGCTGCGTATGGTGCCGGGCTCGGGCGGTGACCCGATGAAAGGCTTGCAGGCCTTGCCCGGCGTGACCTCCGCCAGCGACGCCAACGGCGAGCCAGCCATTCGCGGCAGTGGTCCCAAAGACAACACCTATACCGTGGATGGGCTGCCGGTCGGCTACCTGTTCCACGTCGGCGGCTTGGTGAGTGTCTTGCCGGTCGATCTGGTGCGCAGCTTTGAGCTCTACAGCGCTGCGTGGGCACCGCAGTTCGGCAACGCCATCGGGGCAGCCCTCGATGTGACGCTGCGTAAGCCCCGCACCGACCGGCTTGGCGGCACGCTCAACGCCAGTTTCTTCGGTGTCGATGGCGTGGTGGAAGGCCCGGTGGGCGAGGATCAATCCTTCTATGTGGCCGCGCGGCGCAGCTACATCGACCTGCTGCTTAAAAGCGTCGAAGACAAAAAATCCGGTGTGACGCTGACCTTGCCGCGCTACGCCGACTACCAAGCCAAGTACCTCTGGCGGCTCAACGCTGATCAGCGCGTGTCGCTGAACGTCAACGGCGCGGGCGACGAGTTGTCGTTCAAGCTGGCCGGGGACTCCAACTTGGGCACCCAGCAGCCGGTGCTGGTGGGCACCAGCGAGATTCAAACCGCCTACGGCACCCAAGCCTTGGTGTGGGACGCCGCTTTCAGCGCCGATGCCCGTAACCAGCTGGCGCTGGGCCACACCTTGAATCGCCAAAACGTCCATATCGCCTCGGCCAGTCAGGTGGGGGTGGCGGTCGATAACGTTTTTGTGCGCGAGACCTTGTCCCTTCAGCCGAACGAGCACCACGATCTGACGCTCGGCGCGACGCTGGACCTGACCCGCATCGACGTCAACTTGGACGTGAACGCGGCGCGATGCACCTCGTTCGACCCGAATTGCGATCTCACCAGCGCGCCGCGCCAGCAAGTCAGTGAGGTGGTCCATGCCCGAGGTTGGGCGCTGCACGCCCAAGATCGCTGGCAGCTGGATCGGGACTGGAGCTTGGCGCTGGGTGCGCGCCACAGCGGCGAGGACTATTTGCACACCCGCTATACCGAGCCGCGCTTGGGGCTGGACTGGCGCTGGTCCAGCCGCACCACGCTGCACGCCGGTTGGGGCCTGCACCACCAAATGCCCCCGGGTGATCAGATTGTGGGCGGGCTTGGCAACCCGCAGTTGAGTCAGATCCGGGCGCGTCACAGCGTGCTGGGGCTGGCGCAAAAAGGCGAGGGCGGCTGGTCCTGGTCGGCCGAGGCCTATCACAAGCAATTTGACGACTTTGTGGTGGCCGACCCGCTGCGCAATTACATCAACGGTGCCAGCGGCACGGCGCGCGGGCTGGAAGTGCTGCTCAAAAAAGACCCAGCAGGCTCAGCTTTTTCAGGCTGGATGGCGCTGAGCCTGTCCCACTCCGAGCGCCACAACGATGTCACCGGCGCGCTCTTTCCCTTTGAGTTCGATCAGCCGGTGGTCGCCACCGTGGTCGGCACCTACAAGCCCGAGGACCGCTGGCAGTGGGGCGGCAAGTGGACGTATCACACCGGCTCACCCATCACGCCGATCATCGGTGCCGGCACCTTCCCCGACGGCCGCGCCCGACCCATCTACGGCCCCATCAACAGCGAGCGCCTGCCGCCCTATCACCGCCTCGACCTCCGCGTGGACCGCATCGTCTCAGCGCGCCTCAAGTTCTTCTTGGAATCCATCAACACCTACGGCCGGCAAAACCTCTCGGGCTACAACTACAGCGCCGATTACCAAACTCGCGAGCCCGTCAACCAACTGCCCCGTTTGATCTCGTTTGGGGTGAATTTCAGTTGGTGATGAGTTGATGGTGAATCGCCCCAGGAACAGAGGAGGCTCAAACTGGCCAGCGCGTTTTCCCCCCAGGCGGAACTCGACCGCCGACCTGGTTGTATGTGGCCTGCCGTAGCGCGTCCGGTTGAAAGAATCCGAAGGGACTTCTCCCATTCGAAGAACGGCATCAAGTGCCAAGATGAAGGTGCGAGAGTCCATCTGAAATCGAACAGGAGAAGACCGCGAGCGAGATTACACGAGTTGGGGTCGATCTGGTCAACGAGAACACCCACGCCAAATAGTCCGGCTTGAAGCGTTGGGCGAAGACAAGCATCTCTCGAAGACGTGCGAATAGAGATCCATCACACAGGTCAGACCGGCAGCAGGTGAGCTCGACTAACCCGATGTCAGAGGCTAATCCCGAGGGGGATCTTTGACGACGAACGAATGGAGTCCTGCTGAGCGGTTCGAATCTGGGCCCGCACCGAAGAAAGGTGCAACAAGGCCGTTTATCGATGTGCAGTCTGTTCTCTGTGCTGGTGTTGAAACCATCGCACCCGTTTGATCGATGATTGAATTCGTCTTGAGGGTTGAACTCAAGTTGACTTATGGGGAAGTCCTTGTAGAGGGGTTAGGCGTCAGCGCCGCTGTCACCGGCATCAGCCTTCTTCTGATTTGGCTTTGCGGTTGGACGAAGTATAGAAATCACCTTGTCTTTCAAAGTTGGAAATGATGCGGCGGCGTTCTTGAATTCTTCAGAGGTGAGCAACTCGTGCCACGGACTTCCATGAACATCCGTTTCGACCAGACGCAATGGAATTTCATCGAGGCGGCCTAATGCTGTTGCGAATAGCTGGGCCTCGAACAGTGGATCAAGCTTTGCCGCCTCATTCCTGTAGCCTTCATACGCGGTTGATAAGGCTGCTTTATAACCGTAGTCCTCAGCAAGGCGAAACCTCTGACCAATCTGTTTTGTTGCAACCCAAGCAATCCAGATGGGTGGTGCAACCGAAATTACGCCAAGCACAATATTCAGTAGAACAATTCCCCAATCTGGCTTTCCGGAAACGGCCTTCAATATGTCCGGAAATCGATAGTGAGCAAGGATACCCGCTGCGAACAGCGCAGCAAGCAACAGAAGCACCCAAATCAGCATGGATTTGTTAAGGGATTCTGCCTTTTCAGAGAACGCCTGCGCTAGCCCCTGGGATGTTGCGGCTCGATAGGCTGAGTTAACCTTCGACAGCACCAAATCAGCTTGTTCGTTTGTGGCTTGAAGTTTCTGCTTGAGTTGATCGGCAATATCAGAGGTGACACGATTTGCAGTGTCTAGTTTGACAGACTCAGCTTTTGATACTTCGATTTCGCGCATAGCCTGTGCAAGGTCTTCTTGCGTAATTAGCAGCTTGTCGGCTGCGTCGTATGCGCTGTTGATTGATCGAATCTTATCTTCGATGCCTTGCATCGAGTCTGTTGCTGCCTTGAGGCGTGCATTCGCCACATTTACATGTCTATGCAAGGCAGATGGCAAAGAGAGTGAATTCCGAATCTGGCCAGGTGCTACCTGGGCTTCAATCTGCAGGTCCACGCTAAAAAGAAATGCGGCTATTGCGTCAGACGCTTGGGGGCCTCCGAAGAGCTGAGGAACTACCGTTTGTGTCGCAGCTTCAACCTTGGGCGCGAGATCGTTGAAAACGCCGTCCGTGTCTTCAGATTCTTCCCAGGTCACGGACTCGATTTTTCCGGCAATGAGTGTGGCCATGTAGGCCAAGTCGCGCTTGTCTAGAGGAAACGCCTGCCAACCCCACTGGTCCGAGAACTTTGTAGCCTGCGGGATCGCATTGATGCGATCTGCCATTGCACGAAGGTTAGTGGATAGCTTAGTCGCGGCGGTGGAGGGCATGAATTTGGCTATATTGGTGGGAGGTAGAAGATCGAATTCTGACGCCTAACGTGGAGGTCACCGGCGCTGCGCGGCTTTATCGCGCAGCGTCCGGTGGACCGCAGAGTTAGAGGTGGAGTTCAAGAATGCACCAGTTTTCAAAATCCATTCCGTTGGAAATTGGTACGCCGAGTCTTGATGCGTTTACAAGCGCACGCTTTATCATCCAGTACGCTTCGTCAAAGAGATTGACCGTTACCGTTTCTTGGTCTTTGTCGCCGTGATGTTTGATCGTGTTTCGAGCATTGTTCCAATGATTGAATATTTCCTTCTTCGGCCGGTTCCCCATGAGAGGAAGGCCAGTTTTTTCTCGAAGCTCTTGAATTGTTCCGACGGACTCTTCGACTACTGATTGCTCGCCACGCGCATTCAGCAGGCGCGCAAGAACTTCCTCCGCTGCGCCAGCAAGCGTGATGGCGCATAAGAACTTATGTTCCAAGAACAACGCGATGGCCTCCTTGAGTTGCGTTTGCGCAATTTCGCTCTTGCTTATTCGCGTGTCGTCCTCGTACCCGAGAGTCGGAGTGTGCATATCAATCGTCTTTCGGTAGTTGATCAATGATTGCAAAGCACCCAACTAGACCAAGAATAGAAAGGCCGAAAAGAAGACCTCCGCCTGTAGCTCCGGTGGCGCAGATAATCCCAAACAGAATGACCATCAAAACCTTGCAAGTACCCTGTGTCATATAAACCTATAACTACATTTAGACATCACCTGCGGGCCTGCGGGATGAGGCCTATCACGCTGGTGATGCTCCCTGAGGTGGCATCGTAAGTGATTGAAAGACCTCTGAAAAGCCCCCCGGGGGCCAACTTTTTGGGGATGGTGTGAGCGTGATAGGTGGCGATTTAAGCCCGTGCGTTTGCTTGACCGGGTGCGTCAGGAGATTCGGCTCAGGCACTAC
>NZ_JBYSVC010000005.1:0-64919 GCF_057922285.1 Leptothrix toolikensis (SeqCode) | reverse complement strand
CCCGAAGCGCCTTCGCCCAAGGTGTGCTCCAACGCCAAGGCCGAGCCGGGAATGCGCGCCAAGTCGGGGCGATCATGGCGCGCGTCGTGCCGCTGCGCCTCGGCCTGCCAAAGCGGATTGCCCGCCAACGCCACCCACGACAAACGCGGCAAAACGCTCAGCCACGGGGGCAACAGCTCGATGCGATTGGCCGCCAAGCGCAGCAGCTCCAGCCGCTCGCAGTTGGAAAGATCAGGCAAGGACGGGAGCTGATTGCCCGCCAGCATGAGTTTTTGCAAGCGCCGGCACTGCCCCAACTCAGCAGGCAATTCGGTCAGCAGGTTGTCGGTCAGGATCAGCCAGCGCAGTCGCGCCGGCAGCGCAGCCGGGGGTACATGACGGATGCGATTGGCTTTAAAGCCCACCATCTCCAAGCGCTCACACGCCCCCAGCACAACCGGCAGCACGCTGAAATCGTTGTCCGAACAGAAGATCACCTTGAGGGCTTTGAGCCGGGGCAGATCGTCAGGCAGCGTGCTAAGCCGGTTGCCCGAGAGGTTCAGCACCTCCAGCGTCTCAGCCAGCTCAAAAATTTCCGACGGAAAAACGCTCAAATCAGCCGAAAGATCAAGCCGACGCGTACCGGCCAAAGCACCGGAACGAAGTTGGGAGAGGGTATGCATGGGATGCAGCAAAAAGATCGGTGGGACGGTTCAAACGATCGTGCCGGCGCTGACGTGTCAAACCCAGCACCGGCTCATCTGTCCTGTCACGGTAGAAAGCGTCCACTCAGCTCTGCACCAGCCGCCGTGATTTGGCAATCGACATCAGCATGCCCAGCGACAAACCCAGTGACACCATCGCGGTGCCGCCGTAGCTGATGAAGGGCAAGGGCACACCGACCACGGGCAAGATGCCGCTGACCATGCCCATATTGACGATGGCGTAGGTGAAAAAGCTCAACGTCACGGCCCCTGCCAAGAGCCGCGTGAAGACCGTGGGAGCATCGGCGGCGATGGACAAACCGCGCAGGATCAAGGCCACAAAACCCACCACCAGCAGCAGGCAGCCGAGGAGACCGAACTCTTCCGAATAGGCCGCAAAGATGAAGTCGGTGGTGCGCTCGGGGATGAACTCAAGGTGCGTCTGGGTGCCTTGCATGAAGCCTTTGCCCGTGACGCCGCCAGAGCCGATGGCGATCATGCCTTGGATGATGTGAAAGCCCTTGCCCAACGGGTCTTGGGTCGGATCGAGCAAGGTGCAGATGCGGTGCTTTTGGTACGCCCGCAACAGCGGCCAGACCACATCGGGCTGACAGATCGTAGGCTCGGCGATCACCAACGCGACCACCCCCGCCACGCCAACGACCACCACCGGCAGAATATATTTCCAGGGAAAGCCGGCAAAGAACATGACGTAAAAGCCGGCTGAAAACACCAAAATCGCGGTGCCTAGATCGGGCTGCTTGGCGATCAGCGCCACCGGCACCATCAAGATGATGCCAGCCAGCCAGAAATCAGACATGCGCAAGTGGCCCTCGCGGCGCTGAAACCACCAAGCCAGCATCAGGGGCGCAGCGATTTTGAGGATCTCGCTGGGCTGAATCACCACCCCGATATTCAGCCAGCGCGTTGCCCCTTTTTTGGTCAAGCCAAAAAGGGCGGTGGCCAGCAGCAGCAGCACCCCCAGGGTGTAGAGCGGCACAGCCACCGCCATCAGCCGCTGCGGCGGCACTTGGGCCACGAGAAACAGCACCATCGCTGCCAGCAGCATGTTGCGCGCGTGATCCATAAAACGGCTACCAAAGGCGTAGCCAGCGGAATACATGATCACCAGCCCGGCGCTACACAGCAGCAGCAGGGCGAGCAACACCCCCACGTCAAAACCAGCGAAAGCGCTTGCCAGCTTCTGGCGCGCATAGGACCAGTCGATATTGAGCGTCATCATGGCGATTTCGATCCCACGAAAGAGGCGGCCCCTTCGGCCAAGGGCGCGGACAACGGTGCCGCCCCACCGCGTGGCGTGGGCAGCGGGACATCAGCGGCCTTGCGCTGCACGCCCACCGGAGACCCGGCATGTCCTTTTTGCACCAAGGCAATGTCCTCTTCGCCGGGATAACGCCCCAGCAGCAAGTAGTCGAGCACGCGCCGGGCAATCGGTGCAGCCGCCTCGGCCCCAAAACCGGCGTTTTCCACGATCACCGCCAAGGCCACGCGTGGGTTATCGAGCGGCGCAAAAGCGGTGTAGAGCGAATGGTCGCGCTGGTACTCAGAGAGTCGAGAGGCGTTGTACTTCTCGTTTTGCCGAATCGTCACCGCCTGCGCCGTGCCCGTTTTGCCGCCACTTTGGTAGGCCGCTCCGACAAAAACCCGGGTCGAAGTGCCTTCCTGCGTCACGCCATACATGGCGCGCCGAATCACCTCGACATCCTCGGGTTTGAAGTCCAACGGGCTCAAGGGCTCACTGGCGACCGTGTGGATCTGGCGCGTGATCACGTCTTCGATCTCATGCACCAAACGGGGCTCGAAACGCTTGCCGCCCGAGACCAGCGTGGCCAATGCACTGGAGAGTTGCACCATGGTGAAGTTGTTGTAGCCCTGACCGATGCCGAGCGAGATGGTTTCACCGGCATACCAGCGCTGCTGATCGGCGCGCTTGTATTTACGCTGTTTCCACTCGGTCGAAGGCAAATCGCCGGTCACTTCGCCTTCCAAATCAATCCCGGTCTTGCGACCAAAACCAAGGGGCTCCAGCTGATCGTGGATCAGATCGACCCCCATGTCGTTGGCCAAGGCGTAGTAGTAAACATTGCTCGACTGCACGATGGAACGATGCATATCGACGGCCCCCAAGGCCGTATCACCGTGGCTGCGAAAACGGTGGTTGCCGAACATAAAGGCACCGTTGTCGTAGGTGATCTGGTGCGCCGTGCGTTTGCCGGTGGTCAAAGCGGCGATGGCCATGAACGGCTTGTAGGTTGATCCCGGCGGATAGGTGCCGCGCAAGGCGCGGTTCAACAACGGCTTTTCGAGCGACTCGTTGAGATCTTTCCAACTTTCTTGGTCGATGCCATCGACGAATAAGTTGGGGTCGAAGGTGGGTTTGCTGACAAAAGCCAAGACCTCGCCGTTGCGTGGGTCGATGGCCACCAAGGCTCCACGCCGATCCCCAAAGAGGGTCTCCACCAAGGCTTGCAAGCGGATATCGAGCGTGAGATGCACGGTGTTGCCCGGCGTGGCCGAGTCGGAGCGCAAGCGTCTCACCGGCCGCCCCCCGGCGCTGGTTTCCACCTCTTCGACCCCCGTCAAGCCGTGCAGTTCGTGCTCATACTGCTGCTCAATACCGAGCTTGCCGATGTATTCGGTACCCCGGTAATTGGCTTGATCTTCTTCTTCCCAATCCTCCATCAGCTCCTTGTCGCGCTGATTGATGCGGCCGATATAGCCCAACACATGGCTGGCCAGCTCACCATAAGGGTAGTTGCGAAAGAGCCGTGCCTTGATCTCGACGCCTGGGAAGCGGAAGCGCTGCGCCGTAAAGCGCGCCACCTCTTCGTCGCTGAGCTTGGTGCGAATCGGCACCGACTCGAAGCTCTTGCTTTCACCCGAGAGCCGCTTAAAGCGCCGGCGGTCACGCGGCTCGACCTCGATCACCGTAGCGAGCTGGTCGATAAGCTCTTCCAAGTCTTCTTGGATCTGCGCCCGAGTGATTTCTAGGGTGTAGGCCGAATAGTTGTTGGCCAGCACCACGCCGTTGCGGTCCACGATCAAGCCCCGGTTGGGCACGATGGGCACCACCGCAATGCGGTTGTTTTCCGCTTGGGTGGCCAACTCCTCATGAGAAATCACCTGCAAATACACCAAGCGGGCGATCAGGAGCGCAAAGCAAAACAAAACGAACCCAGCCGCCGCCAATAAACGGCTGCGGAAACGGTCCAGCTCCAGCTCAAGGTTGCGAAGTTCGGTGCTCACAGCGGCCGATTTTCGTCCGGATCCGGGGCACGACGTTGTGGAGCCAGCAGAAACCAACTGACCACTGGCCACAGCAGCGCTTCAAAGAAAGGGGCCAACAGCAGCGTCCAACCGGGAAAGACATCGCCCGTGATCAAGCGCGTGATCAGGACAACGAGGTGGGCGACCACAAACAGCGGGGCCACATGCAAGGCTTGCTCCCACACACCGAACCAGAGCAAGCGACGGTGCATGGTGATCGCAAAGTACGCCAGCAAGGTGTACGCCAACGCGTGCTGGCCGAGCAAAGCCCCTTGATGGACGTCCATCAAAACGCCAAACACAAAGGCCGCACCGACGCCGACCCGGCGCGATTGATGCACGTTCCAAAACACCAGCGCCAGCGCCACCATGTCGGGCATGCCCGGCAGACGGCCCAGCGGCAACAGGTTGATCAGCAACGCCATGGCCAGCGAGAACCACATGAACAGCGGGTTCACCGGCAGCAAAAGCTGATCGTGGGTGCTGTGCATCATGATTCAGTGTCGCCCGCTGGCCTTGCGGCTGGGTGTGGGAGCGCTGGCCACCGGCTCAGGCCGAGGAGGCAGTTGTTTACCCAACGGAACCAGCACCAAGACATGGCGCACGCCATCGGGCCGGGTCAACAAATCGAGCTGAATTTTGGCGAAGTTGGTGTTGTCGGCGCGCCGATCCACATGGGTAATTTTGGCCACCGGGTAGCCGCCGGGATACACCCCATCCACGCCCGACGTGGAGAGCACATCGCCCACTTGCACATCGGCATTGGCCGCCAGAAAGCGCAGCTCCATGCCCCCCGCACTGGGGTCACCGACAGCAATGCTGCGCTGTTGAGTCCGGGTATTGAGCACCGGAATGGTGGCATTGCGATCCGTCAACAGCGTCACTTCAGCCGTCGAGAGATAAACCCGGGTGACTTGGCCGAGCACGCCGATTTCATTGACGACAGGTGAGCCCAGCTCAATGTTTTGCAGCGAACCTTGATCAATAACCATCTTGCGGGTGAAAGGGTCCGCCGCGTCATAGAGCACTTCGGCCGCGCGTGCTGGTGCAGACAGGCGCGGACGCAGATCCAGCAAGGCGCGCAAGCGGGTGTTTTCTTCAGTCAGGGGCTTGGCTTGCAGCGCTTGCTGCGCTTGCTGCGTCAAGGCCGCACGGGCCTTGGCCTCAGCGTCTTGAGCGGCATGGATACCGCCCACGTAGGTTTGCACTTGGGTCCAAGCCAACATGGGTGTCAGCAGCCCTTGCTCGACCGGATAGAGCATCACGGCGACCGCAGCACGCACCGGCCGGATCAACTCTAGACGTCGATCTGCGGCCATCAAACAGACCGCCATCGACGCAAACACCACCAATCGACTAAAGGCTGAGGGGCCTTGGCGAAAAAACGGTGGCGGTGTTCGGTCGAGCGCGCCCTGCGGCATGGCGAATCAGAACAACATCATTCAGAGGTGAAAATGGACCCGAGGCGCTCCATGCGCTCCAAGGCCATACCGCAACCACGCACCACGCAGGTCAGCGGATCTTCCGCCACCAGCACCGGCAGGCCGGTTTCCTCAGCCAGCAGGCGGTCGAGGTCGCGCAGCAACGCGCCACCGCCGGTGAGCATCATGCCGCGATCAGAGATGTCGGCACCCAGCTCAGGCGGGGTTTGTTCGAGGGCGCGTTTGACGCTGGAGACGATTTGATTGAGCGGCTCGGTCAAGGCTTCGAGAATCTCGTTGCTCGACACCGTGAAGCTGCGCGGCACGCCTTCCGACAGATTGCGGCCCTTGACTTCCATCTCCTTGACTTCGGAGCCCGGGAAAGCCGAACCGATTTCTTTCTTGATGACTTCAGCCGTCGGCTCACCGATCAACATGCCGTAGTTGCGCCGGATGTAGTTGACGATGGCTTCGTCAAACTTGTCACCGCCCACGCGCACCGAGCCCTTGTAGACCATGCCGCCGAGCGAGATGACGGCCACTTCGGTCGTACCACCGCCGATGTCCACCACCATCGAGCCCGAGGCTTCGCTGACGGGCAGACCGGCACCAATGGCCGCAGCCATCGGCTCTTCGATCAAGTAGACCTCTGAGGCCCCCGCACCCAATGCGGATTCACGGATAGCGCGGCGTTCCACTTGGGTGGAGCCGCAAGGCACACAAATGATGATGCGCGGGCTCGGCCGAAACAGCGAGCGCGGATGCACCATCTTGATGAACTGCTTGAGCATCTGCTCGGTCACGGTGAAGTCGGCGATCACGCCGTCTTTCATCGGCCGGATGGCGTCGATGTTGCCGGGCACTTTGCCCAGCATGGCCTTGGCTTCGGTTCCGACCGCTTGGATCGTCTTCTTGCCATGAGGGCCACCCTCATGACGGATCGAAACCACCGAAGGCTCGTTCAGCACAATGCCGACCCCACGCACATAAATCAGCGTGTTGGCGGTCCCAAGGTCGATCGCGAGATCGGTAGAAAAATAGCGGCGCAGCGATCCGTACAGCATCTGTTTGGACTGGTCGGAGTTAGATCGATGCTGCGGAGCATGGGCTCTACAGCACGGGGAAGGGTTTAACTTGGGATTCCGGCTTTGTGCTCGGATTCTTGAATCAGCCTGTGATAATACCTTATGGGCCTTATGTATCCGGTCGGCTTCGCCTTTAGCGCGCCTTCATCCGGGCAAGGCCCCTGTACAAAACACCTTGAATTGCCCCCCGCTACTCTTTGAAGGTCCCCCCATGTCACTCCGCCCCGAGGATGTGCGCCGCATCGCCCACTTGGCACGCTTGGAACTGAAGCCCCAAGAACAGGTTGAATTACTCAGCCAGCTCAACGACTTCTTCACCATCGTCGAGCAAATGCGCAGCGTCGATACCAGCGGTGTTGCGCCGCTGTACACCCCGCTGTCGGCGGTGCAAGACGTGGCCTTGCGCCTGCGCCCGGACGACATCACCGAAATCGACCAGCGTGCTGACAACCAGCGCAGCGCCCCAGCGGTCGAAGCCGGCTTGTTCCTTGTGCCCCGCGTGATCGAATAACTTCTTGCCGTCTGCTGCCCCCGCCCATGAGCTCGACCTCGACTTCTCTGCATCCCTCTTTGCATCAGCTTGATGTCACCACCCTGGCCCGCATGCTCGACGAGCGCAAGGTCTCCAGCGTGGAGCTGACACGTCACCTGCTTGACCGGATCAGCCAGCACAGCGCCCTTGGCGCTTTTCTATGTGTCAACGAAGACATTGCCTTGGCCCAAGCTGCCGCTGCTGACGCATGGCGGGCCAAAGGCGTACACGGCCCGGCGCATACCCTGTTGGGCATCCCCATCGCCCACAAAGACATCTTTGTGACGCGCGACTTTCCCAGCACCGCCGCCTCCAAGATGCTCGACGGCTACCGCAGCCCCTTTGATGCCACCGTGGTGAGCCGTCTGGCTGAAGCCGGGACCGTGACGCTGGGTAAGCTGAACTGCGACGAGTTCGCCATGGGCGGGGCCAACGAAAACTCGGCCTACGCCGTGGCGCGCAACCCGTGGAACCCCAGCCGCATCACCGGCGGCTCCTCAGGCGGCAGCGCCGCCGCCGTGGCCGCCCGCCTGTTGCCGGCCGCCACCGGCACCGACACCGGCGGCTCGGTGCGCCAACCGGCTGCGCTCACCGGCATCACCGGCATCAAGCCGACCTACGGCCGCTGCTCGCGCTACGGCATGATCGCTTTCGCCTCCAGCTTGGACCAAGCCGGCCCGATGGCGCGCACCGCCTTGGACTGCGCCCACTTGCTGCAAGCCATGAGCGGCTTTGACCCCCGCGACGCCACCAGTGCGGAGCAAGCCGTGCCCGACTTTGTCGGTGCCACCACCGCCCTGCGCGCCGGGGCCAGCGCCGCCCAGCCCTTGAAGGGCCTGCGCATCGGTTTGCCGAAAGAATTCTTCGGTGAAGGCGTCTCAGCCGACGTGCTCAGCGCCACCCGCGCCGCGCTGGCTGAGCTTGAAAAACTCGGAGCCACGCTGGTCGATGTCAGCCTGCCGCGCACAGAGCTGTCGATCCCCGTCTACTACATCATCGCCCCGGCCGAAGCCAGCTCGAACCTGAGCCGCTTCGACGGCGTGCGCTACGGCCACCGCGCTGAGGCGTACAAAGACCTGAACGAGATGTACTGCAAAAGCCGCAGCGAAGGCTTTGGGGCCGAAGTGAAGCGCCGCATCATGATCGGCACCTACGTGCTGAGCCACGGCTACTACGACGCCTATTACCTGCAAGCGCAAAAACTGCGCCGCATGATCGCCGACGACTTCCAAGCCGCCTTCACGCAGTGCGACTTGATCGCCGGCCCCGTCGCCCCGACCGTGGCCCGTGCCATCGGCAGCCAAAAAGACCCGGTGGCCGAATACCTCGCCGACATCTTCACCCTGCCCGCCTCGCTGGCCGGCCTGCCCGGCATGAGCGTCCCCGCCGGTTTCGGCGCGGATGGCTTGCCCGTGGGCTTACAACTGATCAGCAACTACTGGCAAGAAAGTACCCTGCTGCACACCGGCCACGCCTTACAACAGGCCACCGACTGGCATCTGCAAGCGCCAGCGGGGGTTTGAGTTCGATTCACAACTCACTCGTCGTCCGGAGCGGCGTCCGCTGCGTTGTCGTAGCGGCGTTGGGTCAAGGCTTGGAGTCGCTGGACCTGCGCAAGCAGCGTGCGCCGCAACCCCTTTTGGACCTTGCGCTCGCTGATAACCTGAGCGAGCTTTGCAAGCGTTGCGGCACGGCGGGCGATTCTCAGATCGGGGTGATCACGCAATTGGCTGACCTCGGCAGAAACGATGCAACCACGGACGGAAGCCGGCATGTCGATGGCCACCGTCGGCATCGGCGGATCTTTCTCGTTCAAGACAGCCTTGAACTCAGACTTTCCAAGCAGATGGTGAAAGACACCATATTCCAAAGCATTCAGGTGAGCACCAGCGTCGGCATCTTTGCCGGATCGACTTTCAAACGCAGGTAACGGCCAGACCTCAATCGAATGCACTTCGAATGGATCCAGAACATGCATAGCGACAGCATCTGTCCGTTGATTCGTCAAATGCCGTCGAATACGTGTTCCTAGCTTTTCCTTCGTCTGCCCGACATAGATGGGCTCGTTGTCATAGTCGAAGAAGGCGTAAACACCCCATTTGATCGACCCCAGCCGGAGGGTACGGCCATCCGGCAATGCGTAGCTCTGATCCAGATAGCCACTCAGTTGCGCGCGGAGTTGCTCGGTTTCGAACGGAAGTTCTGTCGCGGCAATGCCTGGGGTCGCTGGCGTGCTGGGTGCCATCATGCGCGGCGAAGATGTTGGGGCTGTGCTGCGGCCGTTGAGTTGGCAACGATAACGGGTGTCAGCAGGTGCTCGCGCAGGTGAGCCACCACGGGGACAACGACGCCATCGCCGAGGAGTTGATAAGCGTCGTTGTAACGATCAGGGAGTCGGTAGGTATCCGGTAATCCCATCAACCTAGCGGCTTCACGCGGGGAAATCAGCCGACTGCGTACTTGCGGGCCATCGACCACCATGATGGTTTGACGGCTGGAGCCCCCGGTCGGCGCGCGCAAGCAACCGGCCACGCCATCAAAACGCACTTCGGCCCGCTGCACGTTTTGACGGGTACGTTTGTAGACCGTACCCGCTTTCAATGCCCCGAGTCTTTGGGCCTCCATGACCTTGCGCCGGTTGACATCGGTCATCATGGCAAGCAATTTTTGCGTCTCCGCCTCGGTATGCCAGCGGACTCCCGTTGGCTCCTTTTCAAGAAGGTCATCCAGCGTTCCAACCCGTTGTGTGGGCACGGGCAAATGCCACCAGCGCCACGCCGCCTTGGTCACCATGGGCAGTCGGTTGTAGGCCCGAATCACCGCATCGGGGTGCCAAGCGGGTGAGGGCTGATCCCCATGAATGTGCGTGGGCAGGACCCATCGAGCGTCAATGCCCACCATGAAAAGACGTGGGCGCGACTGCGGCGTGAAATGCACGGCGTCCATCACGACAGCACCCAAGACGTAGCCCTCAGCCGCAACAGCCTGCGCGATCTGGTCGAAGTCCTTGCCATCATGCGAGGTCAGCATCCCATAGACGTTTTCCAAGACCACGATGTGGGGCTTGCGGCCTTCCCGATTCAAGGCACCCACAAGTTGCCAGAACCCCCAAAAAGCACCGCTGCGTTCACCGCCAAGGCCTTGTCCGGCACCAGCAAGGGAAAGGTCTTGACACGGGAAGGAGCCCCACATCAAGTCGGTTTGACCGGCAAGCTGCGCCGTCTCGACCTTGAACACATCCCCAACCACCAGCTCTTCAAAGCCCCAGTTGCCGCGATACGCCTCGGCCTTCTTCTCGCTGATGTCGTTGGCAAAGAGACAGTGCCAGTCCGCACCCAGTCCCGCACGAGCCATACCCCCACCCGCGAAGAATTCGTAGTACGTCCCCATGCTGCTGCCCCGTGTTTTTAAGGCGACCATTCTGCCGCATCACTTCTATCACTTCTTTTCAGCCCGCCTTGGCTGAAAACGTTGGGTCAGACATCCAAGTCTGACCCGGCAGCGGCTTATTTCTTCTTGCCCAGCGCCGTCACCATCGACTTGATGGCCATCATTTGCATGCTGGACTTGGTGGCGTAGTTGGTGCCGGTGTAGCCGAACCAGTCCCAGCAGCCTTGGGGGTTGAAGGGCAGGGTGGATTTGTTGACCTGCGGGTAGAGCACCAAGAGGTGGTTGGTGTCGGCCCAAGCGTTGTAGCCGGTGTCGCTCACAAACTCGTTGCCCACCGATTCGGCCGATTGCATGCAGCCGTGCAGCGCGACGTGGACTTTGCAGGTTTCGCCGGCTTCACAGGCTTGGGGCACGTAAAGGTACGCCTCCTCAGCCATGCTGGTCATGGGGGCGGCAAAAGCGCGTTGGTTGAAAGCGACCAAGCGGCCCGTTGGGCTGGAGGCCTTGGGTTGCAGTGCGCCGTAGAGATGCGACAGCAGATCCCCGGCTTGGTCATAGCCTTGGCCGTTCACGTCGCAATGGCTGATGTAGGGTGCGGCGTTGGCCTCACAGTTGCCGCCAAAACTGGGCGTGATCACCGCATGACCGGCGGGCACGTGGTTGACGTATTTGAGGTTGGCCTCCGGCACCCCCGCTTGCTTGAAAAACGCCACGGTGGCGTCCACCGCAGGTTGGAGCACCACCGTGTCTTTGGTGCCGCTAAACACATAGACATGGCGCTTTTTCAGGTGGCTCAAGGTATCGATCTGCCCGGCAGCGGCAAAACGCTTGGCAGCATTCACCATCAAGGCCGGGTTGGGCGGCATGAACATCACTTGCCCCATGCAGATGCCGGCATAAAGCATGTTGCCCGCCGCGCAGTAATACGGCCCACCTGCCACCACGCCAGCACCCTTGATGCTGGCCGAATAGGCCACTTGCAACTGCACCGCCATGAAGGCCCCCGAGGACAGCCCCGAGACCGTCGTCTGCGTGGCATCGACCTTGAAAGCAGGCAGCTTCTCGGCGGCCTGAGCTGGGGCTTGAAGGACGAGTCCCCAGACCAGCACCAGACCAGCCACCCGTGACAATCCCGACAACGTTCGTTTTTGCATCGCAAACCACCCTCTGATTGATTCCATGAAGAGGCTCATTGTTGCACCGCAACATAACCCGAAGCTTGCTCATGAAACATCTCAAATCCGGCAAGGCCTACATCGCCTGGTTCCTGCTGCTGTGCGGCATGGTCTACGCCTACCCCATGCTGTGGGAAGTGGGCCTCATCGGTGCCATGGTGGCGGCGCTCTGGGTGTTTGTCTGGCCGAGTGAGGACTAAACCGCGTCCAAATCCCTCCCTTTTTATACCCCATACCGTATGTGTTAGCATACCCACAGTGGTATTTTTTGGGGTTCATGGATGCACACGCTTGACGTTGATTTGACGCGCTTGGCTCGCCGCCGCAACCGCAGCATCAGGCTGGCGACGATGGTTTTGACGGCTGCCAGCTTGGGTAGTGGCTTGGCGATGGCCGCTGAGAACAGCCTCCCCGTCCCGACCTTGACGGTTCAAGCCGGCACCAGCGCCAGCAGCTTTGAAACCGACGGTGTGATCCAAGCGGTGCGCCAAGCCACGGTGGCTGCGCAAGTGGGCGGCAGTGTGGTGGAGCTGGCAGTACGCGCTGGCGACCGGGTGCGTGCCGGACAAAAACTGGCCCGCATCGATGAACGCGACACCCAAACCGGCGTGAGCCGCAGCGAAGCCGGCGTGGCGCAAGCCCAAGCTGAGCTGAACAACATCCAACTCCAAACCCAGCGCACCCGCGATCTGCACCGCCAGGGCTATATCAGCCAAGGTGCGCTTGATCAAGCCGAAGCCCAGCTCAAAGCAGCCGAAGCGGGCCTCAAGGGCGCGCAAGCCTCGCAAAGCCAAGCGCATCTGGCACGGGGCTTTGCCCAAATCAGCGCGCCCTTTGACGGCGTGGTGCTCGCCACCCATTTGGACCAAGGCGACTTGGCCGCCCCCGGCCGGCCGATCCTGACCTTGTACGTGCCCGGCGCGCTGCGCGCCGTGGTGCAAGTGGGCGCTTCCCGCCAAGAAGCCGCCAAGCACGCCACGCAGATCCAACTCCGTTTGCCCGACGGCCGCTGGGTGGCACCGAAGTCGGTGCAAAGCCTGCCGGGCACCGACCCGATCGCGCAGACCATGGAATGGCGTTTGCCGCTGACGGAGGCTGGCACGATGCAGCCCGGCCAAACGGTGCGTGTGCGCTTTGCCGGCGCACCCACCCCCGCAGCAGATCGCAACGCCGCGCGGCTCTTGATTCCGGCTGAAGCCTTGCTGCGACGCGGCGAGCTGAGCGCGGTCTACGTGGTGCGTGAAGGCCACTTTGCCCTCACCGCCGTGCGCACCGGGGCCGATCAAGGTCAGGCGGGCATCGAAGTGCTGGCGGGCCTCAAAGCCGGGGAACGCATTGCCCGCGATCCCATCCGTGCCGGTTTGACCCACGCTGTGCCTGCGCCCTGAGATCATGACAACGACCCCTCCGAACCACGAGCACCCAGAGCGCCAAGCGCACCACGGGCAGCGCACCAAGATGGCTTTGGGCTTTTCGGGCCGCATGGCCCGGATGTTCCAGTCCAACGCCACCACACCGCTGCTGGCGCTGATGGCGCTGCTGCTGGGCTTGTTCGCCGTGCTGGTCACGCCGCGCGAAGAAGAACCGCAGATCAACGTGACCATGGCCAACGTGCTGATCCCCTTCCCCGGGGCCAGCAGTGGCGATGTTCAGGCCATGGTGGCTCGCCCGGCTGAACAGGTGCTGGCGCAGATCGCCGGCATCGAGCACACCTACTCGGTGGCCCGTCCGGGTCTGGCAGTGCTGACCGTGCAGTTTCAAGTCGGCGTGCCGCGCACCGAAGCGCTGGTGCGGCTCTACGACGTGCTCAACGCCCATCAAGACTGGCTGCCGCGTGATTTGGGCACCCTCACCCCGATCGTCAAGCCCAAAGGGATCGACGACGTGCCGGTGCTGAGCGTGACCCTCTGGCACCGCGACAACGCCTCCGACACCGCCTCGGCGCTCGACTTGGAGCGCGTGGCGCGCACGGTCGAGGCCGAGCTCAAGCGCATTCCCGGCAGCCGCGAAGTGCAAACCATCGGCGGCCCCGGCCAAGCCGTGCAAGTCAGCCTCGACCCCTCACGCCTGCGTGAACGCGGCGTCGATGTGCTGCGCCTGACTCAAACCCTGCGCTCAGCCAACTTCGGCATGCCGGCGGGCGCAGTGCTCCAGCCCGAAGGCGGCAACGCCCGCATGCTCACGGTCGAGACGGGTGAGTTCCTGCGCAGCGCGGAAGACGTGGGCGATTTGGTGGTCGGCGTGAACAACGGTCACCCGGTCTACCTGCGCGAAGTGGCCCAGATCGACAAGGGCGCGGCCCAGCTGCAACAACAAGTCTGGTTCACCCCCGGTGCGGCCTACGCAGCAGGCGAGGCGGCCAGCGGCGCAGCAAGCAGCGTGGCAGGTGGTGGCGTGCATCCGGCCGTGACCCTGAGCCTGAGCAAGAAGCCGGGCCAGAACGCGGTCGATGTCTCGCGGGCGGCCCGCGCACGTCTTGATGAACTGCGCAACACCGTCATCCCGGCCGACATCGAAGTCAGCGTCACACGGGACTACGGCGAAACCGCCGCTGAAAAAGCCAACAAGCTCATCAGCAAGCTGGCCTTTGCCACCGGCTCGGTGATCCTCTTGGTCGGCTTGGCCTTGGGCCGACGCGAAGCCGTGATCGTCGGTGCCGCCGTGATCCTGACCTTGATGGCCACACTCTTTGCCAGCTGGGCTTGGGGTTTCACGCTCAACCGCGTCTCGCTGTTTGCGCTGATCTTTTCCATCGGCATCTTGGTCGATGACGCCATCGTGGTGGTGGAAAACATCCACCGCCATCAGCAGCTCTACCCGGGGCGCTCCTTGAAAGAGCTGATCCCCGGGGCGGTCGATGAAGTGGGCGGCCCCACCATTTTGGCCACGCTGACCGTGATCGCCGCTTTGCTGCCGATGGCCTTTGTCTCGGGGCTGATGGGCCCTTACATGAGCCCGATCCCGATCAACGCCAGCCTTGGCATGGCGATCTCACTGGCGATTGCCTTCTCGATCACGCCGTGGCTGGCCAGCCGGTTGATGAAGGATCACGCGGGGGCGCATGGCGATCACGGCGTTCATACCGCCAAGCCAGGACGCTTGGCGCGGATCTTCACCCGCTTGCTCACGCCGTTTCTGGACAGCCAGCGCAAGCGCCGCTTGCTCGGCTTAGGCATTGCCGGCGCGATGCTGCTGTCGGTCAGCCTGACGTTGATGCCCGGCAGCATCTTCGGCGTGGTGCTGAAGATGCTGCCCTTTGACAACAAGAGCGAATTCCAAGTCATCGTCGATATGCCGGCCGGCACACCGCTGGAAGCCACGGCGGCCACCTTGCAAGACTTGGGCGCGTTGCTGGCCAAGCAGCCCGAAGTGCGCGATCTGCAAGCCTACGCTGGCACCGCCAGTCCGATCACCTTCAACGGTTTGGTGCGCCAGTACTACCTGCGCAGCGAAGCCGAGCAAGGCGATTTGCAGGTCAATTTGGTGGACAAACACCATCGCCACGACAAGAGCCACGCCATCGCTCAGCGCTTGCGCCCCGAGCTGGAAAAGATCGGTGTGGCCCACGGCGCGCGCGTCAAGGTGGTGGAAGTGCCGCCGGGCCCGCCGGTGATGAGCCCGCTGGTGGCTGAAATCTACGGCCCCGATGAAGCCGGTCGCCAACAACTTGCCGACCGCGTGGCCAAAGCCTTCAGCGCCACACCCGACATCATCGGCACCGACACCAGCAACAAGGAAGATGCCCCGCGCGCCTTCCTGCGCATCCAGCGCCAGCGGGCTGAATCGCTGGGCATCTCGGTGGCCGCCATCGCCCAGACGGTGCAAGGGGCACTCTCGGGCATGGACGCCGCTTACCTGCACGACGATCAGTCCAAGGTGCCGGTGCCCGTGCGCTTGCAACTGCCGCGTGAATCCCAAGTGGGGCTCGACACTTTGCTGGCCCTGCCGATGCGCGCTACGTTGGCCGACGGCTCCAGCCGCTTGGTGCCCCTGTCTGAGCTGGTGCGCGTCGAAACCAGCGTGATCGACAAGCCACGTTTCACCAAGGACTTGCAAGGCGTGAGCTACGTCATGGGCGATATGGGCGGACGCCTTGATTCACCGCTTTACGGCCTGTTCGCCATCCGCGCGCATCTGGCTGAAGCAGCGCTGCCCGACAGCGGCAGCTTGGGTGAATACTGGATTCACCAGCCCAGCGACCCGTACCGCCAGTACGCCCTCAAGTGGGACGGCGAATGGCAGATCACCTTCGACACTTTCCGCGACATGGGCGCAGCCTACGCCGTCGGTTTGGTGCTGATCTATCTCTTGGTGGTGGCGCAGTTCAAGAGCTACCTGACGCCGCTGATCATCATGGCGCCGATTCCGCTGACCATCATCGGTGTGATGCCGGGCCACGCCTTGCTGGGCAGCCAGTTCACCGCCACGTCGATGATCGGCATGATCGCGCTGGCCGGGATCATCGTGCGCAACTCCATCTTGTTGGTGGACTTCATTGAGCTGCAAGTGCGTGAAGGCATGGCTTTCAAAGACGCGGTGGTGCAGTCCGCAGCGGTGCGGGCGCAGCCGATTGCCTTGACCGGCTTGGCCGCCATGACCGGCGCGTTCTTCATCTTGGACGACCCGATCTTCAACGGCTTGGCGATCTCGCTGATCTTTGGCATCTTGGTCTCGACCTTGCTCACGCTGATCGTGATTCCGGTGTTGTATTACGCCCTGTATCGCAAGGACGCCAGCGAACGTTCCACACCGAGCTGAAGCGAGGACAATGCGGGCACTATTTCATCACACGCGTATGAGAACGCTCCAGGATTGCCCCATGGTGAACATCGAAGACACGGCCAGCCGTCAGGACTTGCTCAATCGGCTCAAGCGCGCCGAAGGCCAGCTGCGCGGCATCCAGCGCATGATCGAAGAAGGTCAAGCCTGCTTGGATGTCGCCAGCCAGATGGCGGCCGTGCGCAAGGCCTTGGACAGCGCCTATGTGCGCATGACCGTTTGCTACATGCAACAGGAACTGAGCACCCAATTAGGCCAGTCCAGCCCACAACTCAGTCAACTGGCCCCGATGCTGGAAGACGTTCAAACCCTGCTCGGTAAGGTGCGTTAACGTGAGTGATCCCATCGTCAGCATTGCGCTCGTGCAGCAGCAGGACTATCAGTTCGACGTTCAGTTCGGCGCGGACATCCTGGCGTTGCGCGTCGATGAGCCGGCCCCCTTGGGTCAAGGTTTGGGGCCTTCGCCCGTACAGCTCTTGGCCACAGCCGTGGGCAACTGCTTGTCAGCATCCCTGCTCTTTGCCCTGCGCAAGTACAAGCAAAACCCCGACCCCCTGCGCACCGAGGTCACGGCCGAGGTGGGTCGCAACGCCGACAAGCGTCTGCGGGTTTTGGGCATCCACGCCAAGCTGCACTTGGGCGTCGAGGCCGCAAGCCTTGAGCGCTTGGATCGGGTCCTGGCGCAGTTCGAATCTTTTTGCACCGTGACGGAAAGCATCCGTCAAGGCATCCCGGTGAGCGTCGAAGTCTTTGACAGCACCGGCGCGCAGCTGAAATAAGTTTCCCAGCCCCGCCTTGAGCGCTCAGCGCATGGTCATCGGGGCCAAGCGCTCGCCCGACTTGAGCTGCGAGCTGGGCTCAAACTCAATCGCCACTTGCGTACACACCGCCCGGCACAGCGAGGCCACGCGCTCGTTTTGGAGGTTGTAGTAAATCTGCGTGCTGTCACGCCGCCGGCCGAGCACACCCGCACGGTACAAGGTGGCCAAGTGCTGCGACATATTGGGCTGGGTCGTGTCGATCTCGCACAGGAGCTGCGACACGTTCTTCTCGCCATTGCACAAGGCACTGATGATCTTGAGGCGAATGGGGGTCGAGAGGATGGAAAACAACTCGGCGACCGAGTCGAACACCACGTCCTCAGCGGTCTTGGATTTCATGGCTAAACCTTTGGTGCGTCATCGGAGCTGTGTGGCCCCGATTTTATGCGCAGCAACTGATAAACAGCTTAGGAAGCCTAAGTCCGCCCAGTTAGGCTTGGGTCACTTGGAAGATATTGCAGCCGGCTCTGATCCGCATCAATCCTTGAAGCGATAGTGGTCACGCTGCAACACCGCAGCGATGTCCAAAATGTCCTCAGGAAACAACGGATGGTTGAGCTGGGTGGCGCAGTACTGCACCATGCCGCGCAGCGCAGCCGGGCTGTTGATCCGGCCCTTGGGGCGATAAATCGCATGGCCGTTGCCACCGACCCGCCGGGCATGGCACTCATCACAAGCCAACTCTTCGATCAAAAGCTCGCCGTGCGGGAGGTCCGCTTGTTTAAAAATCGCCGTACCCGTCGGTTCAGCCTGCGCACCGACCACCCCGCCGTAAAGCACCAAAGCCAGCCCACATACCCGCCCCAGAGAGGGGATCGAAGTCCGAAACAAACGCTGCATGGCGTTACTCCTGATGGGCGTCACCGGATCGCTGATCCAGCGACAGAAGGGCGAATTATTAGACATACTTCACGATTCGCATTTTCTGGACTTGGGCCAAGGGGTGTTGCTTGATTTCGATTGCTCTCGGGCCCTTGGCCCTGCCGGTCGCGCCGTTGATCGCCCTTGTGGCCATCATCACCACGCTCTGGGTGGGTGAACAGCGTTGGTGGCGCTCTGTGGCCCAACCCCGCCCCGAATTGGGTCGGGTGATCTGGCCGGCCCTTTGGGTCGGTTTGCTGAGTGCTCGCTTGGCTTTCATCGCCACGGCCCCCAAGCGCTATCTGAGCGATCCCATCGAGATCCTGAATTTGCGCGACGGCGGCTTGCTGATCCCCTATGGCCTGCTGGCCAGTGTCTTGGTCGTGATGGGATTTGCTTGGCGTCACGCCTCGCTGCGTCGCCCCTTGCTGGGCGGGCTGAGCGGTGGCACCTTTGTCTGGGGGGCCCTCACTGCCCTCAGTACGTGGGGCACACCGGATCACTTGGACGCCCTGCCCTGGGCCAAGCTACACCAGCTCAACAGCCAACCTGTGGTCATCGACAGCTTGCGCGCCGATCACCGCCCGGTCGTTCTCAACCTTTGGGCCAGTTGGTGCCCGCCGTGTCGGCGCGAGATGCCGGCTTTTGCCGAGGCGCAAAAACGCCACCCTGAGTGGCATTTCATCTTGGTCAACCAAGGCGAAAAGGCTCCGGTCGTCCACGGTTTTCTCCGTGACCATGGGCTGTCCTTCGACACCGTGCTGCTTGACCCCAGCTCCAGCTTTGGCCCAGCGTTGGGCTCAGCCGGTTTGCCCACCACGGTCTTTTTTGATGCCAACGGCAAGATGCTAGATCGCCACATGGGTGATTTATCCGATGTCGCTTTGGAACACCGACTGCGCACAATGCACGCCAAACCTTGAAAAGCGACACGCTTTTTGAATGCAGTCGTCAACTTGTGCAACAACTACCGGAGATCGGATACACGCAGCTTAATCAGCTCGGGATAATGAAATATCTCGAAGCCAGGGAATGCTCAGTGTCATGTTGATCGTTGTTGTCACCGCCGTCAGTCTTTTCGTCCTTGCGGCTGTCTTCCTCGGTCTTTTCTTCTTGCCGGGTTTGTTGCATTGGTTACGTCTTTGGCAAATTTGGCAACGTCTCCAACGACTCGACGGCCGAAATCATCCGAGTGAATTACGCAAAATATTCGCTGCTGACCCAGAGATATCGCATGTCTGGAAAGAATATAGCGACTCGCTGCACAAGGTTCGCGAAGAATGGGACGGCCAACCAAAAATTATCGGTTACCGCTCCACCGTACCCGCAGAAACTTATTTCAACACCCAATCGGTGGTGGATAGCCGGCTAGGCACCGAGTTTTTCAAACATCTGCCAGGCATTTTTACGGGCATTGGCATCATCGGCACTTTCTTTGGTCTCATTGATGGCCTTGAGAAATTTAACCCCAGCGATCCTGAAAAAATGCAAGAAGGGCTTAAAGCTCTGACCAAATCGGTGGGTGACGCTTTCAATGTATCGGCCGCAGCGATCAGTCTGGCGATGATTGTCACTTTTCTCGAAAAACTCCTCCTTTCATCGCTTTATCGCATCACCGACGAGATCTGCAATTTCATTGACGCCCAATTTGAATCGGGCGCAGGCGAAGAATATCTAGCGCGCCTTGTCAAGGCATCTGAAGAGTCAGCGAATCAATCCAAGATTCTCAAGGATGCGTTGATTCATGATCTGAAGAATATCCTGCGTGAATTGACTATCACCCAAATAAAAGTCACGCGTGAATACAACGTTCAGCTGCTGGACCATCAAAAAGAATTTATTCGTCAGCAAATTGAGGCCACAGAGAAAAGTGGCACAGGCATCAGCCATTCGATTGACCGTAGCCTTCAGGTCAATTTAAAAAGCTCGCTGGATGCTTTAACCGTGGCCGTGAGCAGCCATCAATCTCAAGGGGTGACTACAGATATGCTTGGCGAGGTGATGTCTGGCTTTGGAAATCGCATCTCTGAAACCCTTGAGAAAATGAATACCCGGCAGGAAATCATCAACGCACAGCATCAAGCTTTCATTGAAAATTTGCGCCATCGGGTCGCTGTTCAAACCGAAGCCCATCAACGCTTGCAAACCTCTCTCGGTGATTTAACCCCGACGACTTCGACTCCGACTTCAGTTGCAGCCTCAGAGAGAAGCAAAGCCTAAACCATGTTCAGCCCCCAGGTAAGGCCTCGCCGCAGAGGGCGTGAAGAAGCCGAGAAACCGTTCTGGATCTCCTTCTCAGATCTGATGACTGCCTTGATGGTGCTGTTTATGGTCGCGATGATGGCGGCCCTGCTGGCGGTCACCAAACCGATCAACGATCAGGACAAGAAAGAAAAGAAACACGCCCAAGCCTTGAGCCAATTCATGGATGAGGTCAGTAAATCCCTCGACGAACATGAAGGCGTGAAAGTGGACAAAGGTCGCCACATCATCAATTTCGGCGAACGCGCCCGGTTTCCCTTTGCCCAATCGACGTTGAGCAAAAACCAAGAAACCGTCTTGCGCCAATTTGCCACTGAAGTGCTTGATCTGGCCGATGCGCCGCAAGGCCGAGGCTTGTTGAAAAAAATCGTGATCGAGGGCTACACCGATACCACGGGCACCTATCTCAGCAACATCAACCTCAGCTTGCAACGCAGCCAGCGGGTGTTATGTGCGCTGTTTGCTGAGCAAGGCGAGGCCCTTTTGTCGAACACGCAAAAACTCCAAGCCCGCGATCTTTTCGTGGTCGGGGGTTATTCCTTCAACGATGGCAAGAAAACCGACGAAGAAAGCCGCCGCGTTGAAATCCGCTTGGAATTCTTCGGCGTAGGGGAACAGCGCCCGATCCCCACCACTCACACCGAGGTTGATTTTGGTGAGTGCGCTTTGTCCCGATCCGGCTGAAACCAGCGGAGCTTGTCGTGCAACAGCACCACCTCGCCGACGATGATCAATGTGGGTGGTTTCAACCCTTCGGCCTGGACCCGTTGCGCCAAGGTCGCCAAGGTGGCCGTCACCACGCGCTGGGTCGGCTGCGTGCCTTGCTGGATCACCGCTGCGGGCGTCTGGGCCGAGCGCCCGTGGGCGATGAGCTGCTCGCACAGCACCGGCAAGCCCAGCAGGCCCATGTAGATCACCACCGTCTGACGTGGCCGCGCCAAAGCGATCCAGTCCAGATCCATCGACCCATCTTGCAGATGGCCGGTGACAAACGTGACCGACTGGGCGTAATCGCGGTGCGTGAGCGGGATGCCGCAATACGCCGCCACCCCGAGCGCAGCCGTGATGCCCGGCACCACTTGGAAGGGCACGCCGTGCTCGGCCAGCGTTTCGATTTCCTCCCCGCCGCGCCCAAAGACAAAGGGGTCCCCCCCTTTGAGGCGCAACACGCGCCGGCCTTTTTGGGCCAAATCGACCATCAGCGCGTTGATCGACTGCTGGCGCATGGCATGTTTGGCGCGCTCTTTGCCCACATAGATGCGCTCGATGCCCTCGGGCAACAGCGCTCGGATCGGCTCAGAGACAAGGTTGTCGTAAAGCACCACATCGGCGGCTTGCATGCAGCGCAGCGCCCGCAAGGTCAGCAAGTCCGGGTCGCCCGGGCCGGTACCGACCAAAAAGACTTCACCCATGCTCATGGCCGTGCCTCCTTCGCGTTCATCCACCAAGCCTGCGAGCGCGTTTGCCAGAGGTGGCGCGCCTTGGCTTCGGCCACTTCGATGCTGTCGGCCTCGCCCATGGCCTTGAGCGCAATCGCCGCCGTGCCCAACACCGCCGCCAAACCGTACTCTTCCTCGGACTCGCCGCGCCACAGGGCCGCCAAGCGCTGAACACTCATGTCTTCATCCTTGGGATGCCGGGTGGTGAACAGCGCCGGCCATTCCTCGTCGAACTGCTCTTGGCCCACAGTCCACTTGACGCGACACGGGTTGTCGGGATTACGCTCCGCTTCGCCGCCGTCACCCTTGACCACACAGGCCAGCGGCTGACCGAGCAAGCGCGTGGCTTCTTGGTGAACGTCGTGATACCCGGGATGGAACACGCCTTGGAGCATCGCTGGCGCTTGCAAGGGGTTCAGCAGCCGCACGACGGTGTGGATCGGCGAGCGCAGCCCGATGATGGGCTTCAAGCCCATGAACTCATGCAGCATCGGCTGCACATGGCGCAGCGAGATGAAGGCAAAACCGCAGCGCCCGAGCTCGGCGCAGGCCCCCTCCAACGATGTCACCGGCTGCAAGCCCAAGGCTTCAAGGGCTTGCGGCACAAACACCCGGTCGGCCTGATAGCCGTCGGTGCCGTGCATCAGCACCGGCAAACCGTGCGATGCCAGCAGCAAGGCCGAGAGCACAAACCACGGCAACTGCCGACGCTTGCCCGCGTAAGCCGACCAATCAAGGCGCACCCCCGTTGCCTGTGGGCCGAGGTGGGCCGGCAGCGCAATCGCGTCCCGCGCTCCTTGGGCCAAACCAGCGATTTCAGCCGGCGTCTCGATCTTGACCCGCATGAGCGTGAGGAACGCGCCGAGCTGAATCGGCAGCACCTCGCCCGCCAAAATCATCTGCATGGCACGGCGCGCTTCGTCGAAACTCAGCGCCCGTTTACCGTGCGGCCCCTTGCCCAGCGCACGGATATAGCCCGCGAAGGGATGTTCTTGCATGCAACCTCAGAACGTCAACAACAGCCCGGCATCATAAAGAGGTGGCAGATATGATCCAGAGCGCTCAGTGTTGAGCGTTGTCTCAAAAAGGACCAGGGTATGAAAGCAACCAGAACATGGCTGATCGCAGCATCAGCAGCATTGACATTGACCGCATGCGGGGGGGGGGAATAGTACGGCAACGGCACCAAGTGCCACTCAATTTCCCGTCGAGGCAGTAATCGCCAATCTTTATTCAACGGCACAGTCGTTCTCGGTCACGCTAAATTACACCGATAACACCACCGTGCCCGCAACACCTCATACACAGACAATCGCTTGGAGTTATGCCCAGGGGAGTTCAACCCTCTTTGAAGGCTCTATGCGCGCAACCACCCACCAAACGGTCACATTCAACTTGGATGGTGCTCAACAAGGAACGCCCAGTGCCAGCACTGGGTACTACAGCACTGGACCGCTACGGCTTTACGGCATGACATGTAACGATGGCTCCTGCTATGACGTGCAAAACACCTTCCCGACATTACCTGTCAGTTCGGCAGTTGTCGGCACAGTGGGCACCTCAAGCACATCGACCAGCTACACGTCTGCTGCAAAAACCACTGTTCAATCCACCTCGACACAAACGATCTCACTGGAAACAGATACCACCACAACAGCATGGCTGTGCATGAACAGCGTGACGCAAAACACGGGCGTGGCAGGGACTAGCTCGTCTTCTGAGTGCTACAAAATTGATACCGCTGGGGCCATCCATGGCGCAAAGCTGGTTGTGACAGTGAACGGCGTATCGGTGACTTACCAGTAAAGCCGAGCAGGGACTTCGGCTGGTTGGGGCTGGCAGTGGGCGGTATCCCCAGCGAACGCGGCCACAATCGCAGGCTTTGCGATCCAACCAGCCTCCGACGATCATGTCCACCTGTGCCCTCCGCGTTCTGACCGGCATCACCACCACCGGCACCCCTCACCTCGGCAACTATGTCGGTGCGATTCGGCCGGCCATTGCGGCCAGCCGTGCGGCGGGGGTGGAGAGCTTTCTGTTTTTGGCCGATTACCACGCGCTCATCAAGTGCGATGACCCGGCGCGCATCGAGCGCTCGCGCCAGCAGCTGGCGGCCACGTGGCTGGCAGCGGGGCTCGATCCGGAGCGCGTCACCTTCTATCGCCAAAGCGACATCCCCGAGATCCCCGAGCTGACTTGGCTGCTGACTTGCGTCACCGCCAAGGGTCAGATGAACCGCGCCCACGCCTACAAGGCCTCGGTGGACGTGAACGTGGCCGCCGGTGAAGACGCGGACGCCGGCATCAACATGGGCCTGTACTGCTACCCGATCCTGATGGCGGCCGACATCCTGATGTTCAACGCCCATCAGGTGCCGGTGGGGCGGGATCAGATCCAGCACATCGAGATGGCACGTGATGTGGCGCAACGCTTCAATCATCTCTACGGCGGTGGCCGTGATTTCTTCGTCCTGCCCGAGGCCGCCATCGAGCCCGACATGGCGCTGCTGCCGGGCTTGGACGGCCGCAAGATGAGCAAGAGCTACGACAACGTGATTCCGCTCTTTGAAGGTGGTGCCAAGGCGCTCAAAGAGGCCATCGCGCGCATCGTCACCGACTCCACATTGCCGGGCGAGCCCAAAGAGCCGGAAGGCGCGCACCTTGTGACGCTGTTTGACGCCTTTGCCACGTCTGAGCAAGCCGCCGCCTTCCGCACGGATCTGCGCGCCGGACTCGGCTGGGGCGAGGCCAAGCAGCGTTTGTTCGAGCTGATCGACGGCCAGCTCGCCCCGATGCGCGCGCGCTACGAGACGCTAATGGCGCAGCCCGCTGAGCTCGAAGCGATTTTGATGGCCGGGGCCGCCAAGGCGCGCCGCATCGCTGCACCCCTGCTGGCCGAGTTGCGCGCTGCGGTGGGCTTGCGCCGCATGGTCGCAGCACCCGTGGCGACGGAGGCCAAGGCCAAAGTCAAAACCGCCCAAGCCGTGTTCAAGCAATACCGCGAGAGCGACGGCCAGTTCTATTTCAAGCTCAGTGCCTTTGATGGCCGCTTGTTGCTCCAAAGCCAAGCATTTGCGGGTGGCCGTGAGGCCGGCGAGTGGGTCAAAAAGCTCAAGACGGAAGGGGCGGCCGCGCTGAGCACCGCACCCGTGGGCTTGGCGGCAGGCGTCACGCCGGATGACGTGGCGCAAGCGCTGCGCAGTTTCGAAAGCTAAAGCCCATGGCCCGCCCCCGCCCCGCTTGGACCCCACCCACGCTGGCTGGGGTCAGCCCCAGCCGAGTCGCTTTGCCGCATCAAGGCCCGTGGCCGAGCTTGGCGCACTTTCTGGCCGAGCGACTACCGGCCATCCCCTACGCCACGTGGCGCGAGCGCCTCGCCGCCGGCCGGGTGCTCGACGCCCAAGGCCAAGCCCTGACACCGGATGGCCCTTTTCTGCCCCACGCGGTGATTTGGTACTGGCGTGAGCTGAGTCGTCCCGAGCCCAAAGTGCCGTTCGAGGCCGAGATCCTGCACCGCGACGCCCATCTGCTGGTGGTGGACAAGCCGCACTTCTTGTCGATCGCCCCCAATGGCCGCCATCTGCACGAAACGGTGCTGGTGCGCCTCAAAGAGCAGCTCGGCATCGACACCTTGGTGCCGATCCACCGCTTGGACCGCGAAACCGCAGGAGTGGTGCTGTTTTCCATCCAACCCGAAACGCGCCACGCTTATCACGCGCTGTTTCGCAGCCGAACGATCCACAAGGTCTACGAAGCCATCGCCCCATGGCGAGCGGATCTCCAGCTGCCGCTGCGCCTCGAAACGTGCCTCGAAGAGCCGCTGGACGAGCCCTTCATGCAAATGCGCCAAGTGCCGGGCGAGCCCAACGCCACCACGCTGATCAGCTTGATCGAGCGCCGAGGCGACTTGGCGCGCTACCGGCTGGAGCCGCTCACCGGCCGCCGCCACCAACTGCGCGTGCAACTCAACGCTTTGGGCCTGCCCATCGTCGGCGACCGCATCTACCCCACCCTTTGGCCCGAACCAGACCCAGAGGCCGCGCACGACTTCAGCAACCCGCTGCGCCTCATCGCCCGCTCCATCCACTTCACCGACCCGCTCAGCGGCGAAGCGTGCAGCTTTGAGAGTCAACGAGTGTGCGCGTTCCCGGCCGAGCCCACGGCTTAAATCGGCGACGAGGGCGCGACAAATTCTGGCCCACGGTGCGGGCGGTCAAAGTAAGCCAGCACCGCGATCAAAAGCAGCGTCATGAGCGGCATGGCCCAAGCATTGACGATGCCGACCACCACCGGGGCCACCATCAGGAAAAAGCGCAAGCCCCAGCTGTAAAGCAAGCCCGCGCGCTCGACATAGGCCGAAGCCATCGGGTTGAGCGCTTTGCGTGCAGCGGAAGCCACCGGCATCGACATCACCAAGCCGGCGTGGTTGAAGTAGCGCATTGCCATGGCTGAGCAGACGTAGGACGCAAAGAGCACCGCCATCAACAGCCCTTCAAGCACCGGGCGTGGGGAACTCAGCCAGCCCAAGCCCTCGTGCATCGCGCTGCGCGCCACCGTCGGCCCAGCCAGCGAGACGGAGCCCATCAGCGCCAAGGCAGCGGTCGAAGCGGCGATGGTGGCCGACATGAGCGAATTGCGCAGCGCCTGCACCGCCACGATCTCAAAGCCCGGCTGAGCGCTCAAGGCTTCGACCCAATTGATGCGCATACGGGCGTGGGCCGTGCGGGCGGTGCGATGCGGCTGGCGATGCCCCAACCACAGCACCCGGGCTTCATAGACCAAGAAAAGCAGCACGCTGCCCAGCACCGGAAGCAACTCATTCAGACCCAGCATGGGATGGTCCTTTGTCGTGGGGAGATGGCGCGCGAGGATAGCCCGTCTTGGGCACACTGCACGGCATGTCGCTTTCACACCCCAACATCGCTTTCATCGGCTGCGGCCGCGTGGCCCAGGCTTTGGCGCTGGCCTTGCATCGCCAAGGCGTGAACCTGGCTGCCTTGGCCAGTCGCAACCCCAGCTCAGCCCAAACCTTGGCGCAGCAGCTCGGACAACCCGCTTTGGCTTGTGTACCCCAAGACGCCTTGGCGCGCGCCGAGTTGGTGCTGCTGAGCGTGCCTGACGACGCCATCGCAACCACTGCCCAAGCCTTGCGCTGGCGACCCGGTCAAGCGGTGGTGCATTTGAGCGGTGCCACGGAGCTCAGCGCCTTGGATGCTGCCGCCCAAGCGGGTGCCGAGGTGGGTGGCTTTCATCCCTTGCAGATTTTCTCGGCCCCCGAGCAAGCTGCGCAGCGCTTGGCGGGCAGCAGTGTGGCCATCGAAGCCGGCCCGGCGCTGGAGCCCCAGCTGCTGGCGCTGGCTGATGTTTTGGGGATGCACCCCATCCATTTGCCCGAGGGGGCTCGGGCGCTTTATCACGCTGGGGCGGGTTTTGCGGCGAGCTTTTTGCTACCGCTGCTCGATGAAGCCGTGCAGCTTTGGCAAAGCTTTGGTGTGGACCGTGCCAGTGCCTTGCAAGCGCTACTGCCGTTGGTGCGGGGCACTGTGGATGCGGTGGAGGAGCGCGGCATCCACGGCGCACTCTCGGGGCCAATCTCACGCGGCGATGGGGGGGTGGTGGCAAGGCACCTGCGGGCGTTGGCGGCTTTGGGGCCGGAACACGCGGCGCTGTACCGCATGTTGGCTGCACCGCAGCTCAGCATGGCCCAAGCCACAGGGCGCTGCGACCCGGATCAAGCCGCGCGGCTGCGTTCAGCGCTTGGCCATGATGACGTCAAGCTCGGCACACGAGGGTGAACAGACCATCTGCGCTTTGCCCATGAAGGTCTTGCTGTGCAACATCGAGCGCGGTCGGTGCTTACCGCAGAGCAGGCACGACATGGTGCCGCCCACAAAAGCCCCCCGACCGCCAAAGGGGGAGCCGGGCGACTTGGTCTTGTAGCGCAAGCCATCCGGTTCGATCTGGGTCTTTTCGTCTTCGTCATGCATGGCGCGGTCCATAGATCTCTCTCAGGCTAGCCCTCAGTGTGCGCTCATGACAACATGGCCTGAGAAGAATCTGCGTTGCTTGCGGGTATTTCCTGCATCGAGCCGTTGCATATCGGTGCCACGCATCAAATGCACGCCCCTAAAATCAGCGCCGCCTGACTCGAAGCTTGCGGAGATAGCATGGCCCTGCCCTTGGATGACCCTCATCATGATCGCGAAACCGGTGCGCGCGATGCGCTGCTGGACACCTCGGGGATCGACGATGTGCGTATCCGCGCCGTGCGCCCGCTGATCTCACCGGCGGTGCTTCAAACCGAGATCGCCCTCAGCGCAGCTGTGATCGCACAGATCCAGCAAGGGCGCAGCCACATCGCGGCCATCCTGCATGGTCAAGACGACCGTCTTATCGTCGTCGTGGGGCCATGCACCGTCCATGACCCCGAACAAGTGCTGCACTACGCCCACCATCTGCACCGCGCGGCCCAAGTGCTTAGCACCGACTTGATGGTGGTGATGCGGGTCCACTTTGGTCGATCCCATTTGGGTGATCGCTGGAAGGGTTTCATCCAAGATCCTCGGCTCGATGGCAGCCTGAGTATCAACGTCGGCCTGCGCCAAGCGCGCCAACTGCTGCTGGACATCGCCACCTTGGGTTTGCCCACCGGCACCGAATTCACCGATCTGCTCACGCCGCAATATCTGGCCGATCTCGTCGCTTGGAGCACGCTGGATGGTCGTGGCACCGAAAGCGCCAGCCAGCGCCAGCTCGCCTCGGGCTTGAGCTGCGCGGTGGGCTTCAAGAACAGCCCTGATGGCAGCGTGCAAGGCAGCATCGCCGCCATCCAAGCAGCGCGCCAAGGCAACACCTTCATGGGCATGACCAAAATGGGCTTGGCGGCGATCTTTGACACCGTTGGCAACGATGACACCCATCTGATCTTGCGCGGAGGTGGTCAAGAACCCAACTACAGCGCAGCAGCCATCGAAGCAGCGTGCTGCGTGCTACGCCAAGTGGGTCTGGCTGAACACGTCATGGTGGACTGCGCGCACGCCAACGCCGGCTGGGATGCCCATCAGCAAATCGCCGTGGGGCATGAGCTCGGCCGCCAAATCGCGGCCGGCGAAGCCCGTATCCTCGGCGTCATGATCGAAAGCCATCTGCACGAAGGCCGCCAGCAGCTCAACCTCAGCGGCCCCATGACCTACGGGGTCTCCATCACCGACCCTTGCTTGGGCTGGTCCGACACCGAAGCACTGCTCCACACCTTGGCTGGTGCCGTGCGCCAGCGGCGCGCACGGCAGGAAACACCATGAGCCAGCACCCCACCAAGATCCCCGAATCCGTGCTGGTGGTGATCCATACCCCGCAACTTGATGTGTTGGTGATCGAACGCGCCGATCACCCCGGCTTCTGGCAAAGCGTCACCGGCTCGAAAGACAGCTTGGACGAGCCGCTGCGCACGACCTGCCTGCGTGAAGTCGAAGAGGAAACCGGCTTGCAGATTGAGCACGCCGACGATCTGCGCGACTGGCACTTGCGCAACATCTACGAGATCTACCCGGTGTGGCGGCATCGCTATGCACCGGGAGTCACCCAGAACACCGAACATGTCTTCGGCCTGTGCGTGCCGGCCTGCGTGCCGGTGCGCTTGGCCCCACGCGAGCATCTGCGCTACCGCTGGCTGCCGTGGCGCGAGGCGGCCGATGTCTGCTTCTCGCCCTCCAATGCCGAAGCGATCTTGCAGTTGCCACGCTTTGTCTTGCAGGGAGCCGACCACCATGATGTCCACGAACGGGCGCATTCATCCCCATAACCATGATGTCAAGCCGCAGTCCAGCGATCCAAGCCGCCTGCGTGTTGCCACCTACAACATCCACAAAGGCGTGCGCGGCCTCGGGCCCAACAAACGGCTGGAAATCCACAACCTCGGTCAAGGCGTACAAGCCTTGAGTGCTGACTTGGTGTTCCTGCAAGAGGTGCGGCTTTTTCATCACCGCGACGCACGCCGCTTCAAGCAACAGCAACAGCAAGACCAAGCCCAAACACTGCCGGGCTGGCCCGACCAAGGCCAAGCCGACTATCTGGCCCCGGAAGGCTACGCCGTGGCCTACCGCACCAACGCCATCACCCGCCACGGCGAGCACGGCAACGCCCTGCTGTCGCGCTGGCCCATCGGCGAGGTAGCGCATCACGATGTCTCGGATCACCGCTTTGAGCAGCGCGGTTTGCTGCACGTGCAAGTGCAGTGGCAAGGCGTGCAAGTTCACGCGGTGGTGGTGCATTTCGGCCTGATGCATGCCAGCCGGGTGCGCCAAGCCGAACGGCTCGGCAGCTATGTGCGCCAAAGCGTGCCGCACAACGCGCCGCTGGTGGTGGCGGGTGACTTCAACGATTGGGGCGACCGGCTTGATCCGCTGATGCACGCTGCCGGCTTAACGCGCGCCCGTGCGCCCGGCTGCCGCCGACCACCGCAAACCTTCCCCTCGCTGCTACCTGTCTTTGCCTTGGACCGCGTTTACCTGCGCGGCTTGCACTGCCAAGCCACCCAAGTACCCCGAGGCGCGATGTGGGCCCGCATGTCCGATCACCTGCCCTTGGTGGCCGAGCTGGAACTGGCATGACCCGGCCGTGAGCGATACCCCACCGCGCCCATGGACGTGGTACTTGGTGCCGCGCCCGCTGTTCAGCGGCGACAACCAAGTCGGGTTATTGCGCGGGGCCACCGAGTTGTTGCCCACGCTGTGCGAGGCCATCCAAGGCGCGCGCCATGAGGTTTGGCTGGCCAGCTACATCTTGCACAACGACCCCTCGGTGCTGCGCGTGGTTGACGCCCTTGAAGAAGCCGCGCGCCGAGGCGTGCGGGTACGCATCGTCGTCGATGGTTTTGGCACCAAACAAAGCTTGGCGGCCTTGGAGCCGCGCCTAAGTGCTGCGGGTGTGGCGGTGGGGATTTTTCGGCCGCTGGATCGCTGGACGCACTGGTTCCAACCCGGCCAATTGCGCCGCATGCACATGAAGGTGGCGGTGGTCGATGGTGAGCGCGGTTTCATCGGCGGCATCAACCTGATCGACGATCACCACGACCTGAGCCACGGGCTGAGTGAGACCCCGCGCCTGGACTTTGCGGTGGCGGTGCGCGGCCCGGTGGTCGCCTCCATGGAGCAAGCGGTGCGCGCCATGTGGCTGCGCGCTTGGTTTGGCCAAGACTGGCGCGAAGAGCTGCGCGAGCTGATGCGCGGGGCCAACCGGCTGCAACAAATCCAAGCCCTGATCGGCCAGATGCGCCTGACGGGCTGGCGTCGCCCAAGCGACGAGCGCAGCTTGCGGCCCGTGCGCGCCGCCTTGGTGGTGCGCGACAACCTGCGCCAACGCCGCACGATTGAGCGCACCTATGTTGAAGTGCTGCGCAGCGCCAGCCAGCGCATCTGGCTGGTGTCGCCCTACTTCTTTCCGGGGCGCGAATTTCGCAGAGTCATCTGCGACGCGGCGCGGCGCGGGGTGGATGTGCGCCTGCTGCTCCAAGGCAAGATCGACTATCCCTTGGCCGGCTTGGCCGCCAAAGTGCTCTATGACGAGTTGCTGCACGCCGGGATCCAGATTTTTGAGTACACCCCCGCCTTTCTGCACGCCAAAGTCGCCTTGGTGGACGAGGACTGGGCCACCGTGGGCAGCTCCAACATCGACCCGCTCTCGCTGCTGCTCAACCTCGAAGCCAACTTGATCGTCAGCGATGCCGTCTTCAATGCCCGCTTGGCCACTGAACTCCGTTTCGCCATGACCGCCGCCCACCGCGTCGATCCGGCCGAACAGCTCACGCATCGCTGGCTCAGACGCCTGCGCAGCGGCTTGGGCCGAGCCATGGTCACTTGGGCGGCCTCAGCCTACCTGCGAATCGGGGGGGCGCGAACAAGGCAACAGAAACGTTCACCGTAAATAACTTCTTACACTTCAGCCCGCTAAACATCTTGCCCAGCCAAGCCCGTCCGCTCAAGACAGCACTTGGCGCGCATCACCGGGCTGCCCCATGTCCACGCTCTCTGCGTCGTCTCCCCCCACCGTCAACCACCCCAACGACCCTCGGCCGCTGGAATTGGCGGTGGTCATCCCGACCTTCAACGAGGTCGATAACGTCGAAGAGTTGGTCCGCCGACTGCATCACGTGCTGGCGGATGTCGCTTGGGAAGCCATCTTTGTCGATGACGATTCGACCGATGGCACCGCCGAGCGGCTGCATGAGCTCTCGAACCGCGACCCCCAAGTGCGCTGTCTGCGCCGGGTCGGGCGGCGTGGCCTGTCAAGCGCCTGCGTGGAAGGCATGCTCTCCACGGGCGCACGCTTTCTGGCCGTGATGGACGCCGATCTGCAACACGACGAGGCCCTGCTGGCTGGCATGTTGCAGGCACTGCGCACCGAGCCCATCGATTTGGTGGTGGGCACGCGCTATATGGAAGGCGGCGATGTGAGCGACTGGCAAGCCTCGCGTCAAAAAATCAGTAGCTTGGCGACCCGCATGAGCCAAAAAATGTTGGGCCTGAACTTACGTGACCCGATGAGCGGCTTTTTCATGCTGCGTCGCACGTCTTTCGAAGCGGCGGTCTACGGCCTATCCAACATCGGTTTCAAGATCTTGGTCGATCTGGTGGCGTCGGCACCCACCCCCTTGCGTGTCAAAGAGCTGCCTTACCAGTTCCGCACCCGCCTCTCCGGGGAAAGCAAGCTCGACAACCGCGTGGCTTGGGACTACCTCATGCTGCTGGCCGACAAGACCGTGGGCCGCTACATTCCCACCCGGCTGGTTTCCTTTGGTGTGATCGGCGGCTTTGGCGTGCTGGTGCATCTGGCCGTGTTGCGCGTAGCGCTGGGCCTGATTGGCCCCGATTTCGTCGAAGCCCAGACCGTGGCGGTCACGATCGCCATGATCAGCAACTTCTTCCTCAACAACGCCCTCACCTACCGCGATCAGCGTCTCAAAGGCTGGGGCGGCGTGCTCGGGGGGCTGCTGAAATTTATGGCCGCGTGCAGCATCGGCGCGGTGGCCAATGTCGGGGTGGCGGCCTACATCCACAGCGGCTCGGGCAACTGGCTGGTCTCCGGGCTCGCAGGCATCTTGGTCGGCACGATCTGGAACTACGGTGCCACCGCCTATCTGGTCTGGATCAAGCCCAAACGAGCCTGAGATGTCTAGTCGCACTTTGCTGATGGGTGCATGGCTGGCGCACGGACTGCTGGCCCTTGTTTTCCACCTCTCGCCCGACGAGGCGCATTACGCGCTCTACGCCAGCCACCTCGACTGGAGCTACTTCGACCACCCGCCCTTGGTCGGCTGGGTGCAGTGGCCGGGACTGATGCTGGGCGGCAGTGACCTCCTGATGCGTATCGTGCCGATGCTGTGCTGGTTGCTGAGCGCACTGGGGCTGATGCATTTAACCCGCTTGCTCTATCCGCAAATCAAGCCAGCCACCGCCAACCGGGCCGCCTTGCTGGTGTGGGTGCTGAGCCCGCTGCCGCACCTGCTGGGCTTGGCGCTGGTGCCCGATACCCTGCTGCTGCCCTTGACGTGCGCCGTCATGGGCTTGAGCTGGCAGCTCTGCGACCCCTTGCAAGCGCGGCGTGGGTCGCTGTGGCTGCTTCTCGGGTTGGCTTTAGGACTGGCCGGACTGGCCAAGTACACCGCCGTGCTGCTGGGCCTGAGTGCCGCGCTGACGCTCGGCCTGGCACACGGTAGGCGTCTGCTGGACTTACCCGGGCTGTGGTTGGCCGTGTTACTGGCCTGCGTGCTGATCACGCCAGTGATCGGCTGGAACGCCACCCACGACTGGATCTCCTTCGCCTACCAGCTCAACCACGCCGCTGGCCAAAGCGCCTGGGAGCTGCGCCATCTACTGATCTTTGGCCTGAGTCAGATCTTGGCCTATGGGCCGTTGCTGCTGGTGGGCAGCGTCGTGGCTTGGTCACCCAAGCCATCCACCCGCCCACAACAGCGCCCCTTGACCTTGAGCCCGTTGGGCTTGGGGCTGTGCTTTAGCCTACCGCCTTTGCTGCTCTACACCTACCTTTGCGGTCGCGGCACCACCTTGCCGCACTGGTCGGCCCCGGCTTGGCTGGCGCTGGTGCCGGCAGCCGCAGTGGGTGGCTTGACCCTGTGGCAACGGGGGGGCAAAGCGCGACAGGCGTTGATCGCGCTGGGCGTCTTGCAAGCCGTGGTGATCCTCGCCATCGTCGCTTCGATCTTCGGCCTCGGTCAGCCGACTGAAACCGGCGCGCAAGCACAGAGCCTCGCCGGCGAACTGGAAGACAGTGCCCCGGTCAACCCGGTGGCCGACCTCCACGGCTGGGACGCCGCCGCCCGACGTGCCCGCACCTTGGCCAGCGAACGCGGCCTGCCCATATTGGCCGTGATGAACTGGTCCCTGGCCAGTCGTGTGGCGTGGTACGCCCGGCCCATGCCGGTCAAAGTGGTGCTGAGCCACCACGATCAATTCGACCTCTGGTTCGGCCCCATGCAACCAGGCGATTCAGCGCTGCTGCTTGACTGGTCCCTCAACACCTATGCGCCACCCGTGGGGCCGGCACAATTCGAGCGCTGCGAGCTGATCGAGCAAAGCCAAGTGCGCCAAGCCGGCCAGCAAATTGCCCATTTCAACTACCTGCACTGCCAACACTGGCAAGGCGAGAAACCATCGACCGATGAGCATGCCCACCGTCTCCCAAGCCCCATCCCCTAAGGGGCGCATGACCACCTTGAGCTGGTGGCTGATCTGGGCAGGCTTGCCGATGGCCTTGGTGGCGGGTCTGCTGGCGCTGCCACAAATGGCACCGGCACCAGCGCAACAGCAAGCCTTGTTCCTGCAACTCAACCACGCTGCCGCCAGCTGGCCCGAAGGGTTGTGGTCGTTTTTCACCCTACTGGGTGACACCACCTTGGTGTTTGTGCTGCTCTCGCCCTTGCTGCTGCGGCACCCCCGCGCGGTGGTGGCCGCCATGATCGCGGCCCCTTTGGGTGGGATCGTGTCGATCGTATGCAAAAACATCCTCGACGCCCCTCGGCCCGGTGCCTTGTTGGAGCCCGAGCAATTCCATCTGATCGGCCCGCTCTGGCTCTACAACAGCTTGCCCTCGGGTCACACCCTGACGGCCTTTGCCGCCATCAGCGCGGTGCTGATCACGCTGGCCCCCCAGTTGAGCCGAGGCAAAACCATCGCCTTGGCCGCGCTGATGCTGGGCATGGCCAGCTTGGTCGGCTTCTCCCGCATCGCCGTGGGCGCGCACTGGCCGTTGGATGTCGTCAGCGGCGCGGGCATCGGCTGGCTGGCCGGGCTGGTGGGCGTGCTGGTGATGCAACGCTTTCCGACCTTTTGGCAATCCGAACTGAGCCTGCGGATCATGGCCAGCTTCTGGGCGGTGCTGGGGCTGTGGCTGCTCATCACCCCGCTCGACTATCCCCAAGGCTCCGCAGCGGTCTGGATCGCCACCTTGGGCAGCTGGCTGGCCTTGGCGGGACAATTCGGTCTCGGCCCATGGCGCACGCGGTGAATTCATAATCGAGCCCACGAACACGCTTTGAAGCGAGTGGCTCATCATGGTTCTGATCTTGCGCACACTGAGGCTGAACGATCAGCCGGTCTCAAAGCCCCTAGAGGCGCGATTCGATGACCAAGGGGGTTCGATTGGACGGGCAGAGCACAACACCTTGGCCTTGCCCGATCCGGATCGGGTCATCTCGCGGGTTCAGGCCGAGATCCATGGCAAGGACGGACAATTTGCCATCACCAACGTCAGCCAAGCCAACCCCATCTTGGTGGCCGGGCATCCGCTGAACCATGGTGAGAGCGCGCCGCTGCGTCATCAAGACTTGATCCGCATCGGCGCTTGCTTGTTGGAAGTCGATCTCTCGCCCGCCGCAGAGCCTGCGATGGATCGCACGGTGATTCGGCCGTTCAGCCCCACCGACCCATTTGCCGATCTCCTAACAGCGGCACCGCCACCATCGGTGCTGTTTGACCCTTTTGAGATCGCGCCCGCACCGGCCAAGGACGTTTTTGCCGACCTATCAGCCCATGCACGGCCGGGTTCCATCGACGACTTGTTCGGGCTGACAAGCCATGGCACCGACCCCATGGCTGGTTTTTTGGCCGGCACACCCGCACCGCCCAAACCCATCTCACCCCTCCCACCCATCCCACCCCTCCCGGGGCCGCTTCCTCCACCCAAGCCCGTCGAGCCGCCGCCGGTGTCGGTATCGGTCGTGGCACCACCGGGTTCTCAAGAGCCGCTCTGGGCTGCTTTTTGCGCAGGCGCTGGTTTGGCCCCGAACGCGGCCCCGGGGCTCACACCGGAGACGATGCAACGGCTGGGGGCCTTGCTGCGCAGCGCCGTGGAGGGCACCCAACAGTTGATGGCGATCCGGGCCGCGTCCAAATACGAGCTGCATGCCCAAGTCACGATGATCCGCTCGCGCAATAACAATCCGCTCAAGTTCGTGCCCGACAGCACCGCTGCACTGGAGCAATTGCTTCAGCCACCGCTGCGGGGTTTCTTGGGGGGCGAGGAAGCCATGAACGACGCGATGGCCGATCTGGTCGGGCACGCCATTGGCACCATGGCCGGCATGCGCGCGGCACTCGATGGCGTGCTGGATCGCTTCACACCGGCCGAGCTGGAGCAAAAACTGGGGCAAGGTTCCGTGTTTGACAACCTGCTGCCCATGAGCCGCAAGGCCCGCCTTTGGGAGCTGTATTTGCAGCATTTCCAGTCGATCCGCAGCGAAGCGCAAGACGACTTTCAAGCCTTGTTCGGCAAAGCCTTCTTGGCGGCTTATGAACAGCAGCTGGAACGCTTGCGGGCCGAGAAAACACCGAAGCCAACCGACCACGGAGGCCGCGATGTTTGAGATCCAGATGGCTTCTTTGAGCGACGCCGGCCAGCGGCCCTACAACGAAGACGCTCTGTGTACGGCGCAACACGGCCCGGTGGCGTTTGTCGTACTGGCCGATGGTGCGGGCGGGCATCGGGGTGGGGCCATCGCGGCCCAGCAAGTGGTGAGTGATCTGCAAGCCGCCTTGACCGCGCTCATGCAAGCAAGCTTGCAGCCCGCCGAGCTCACGGCACTGGTGCAGCAAGCCCACCGCCGGTTGCAAGCGGTGCAGCAAAGCAGTCGGGGGGCTGGGCGCATGCACACCACCGTGGTCGTGCTTTGGCTGCATGCCAACCGCGCCATCGCCCTGTGGTCGCATGTGGGTGACTCGCGCCTTTACCGGCTGCGCTACGGCCTGATCGACCATGTCAGCAGCGACGACAGTTTGGTGCAACGCATGGTGCAAGCCGGCCTGCTCTCAAGCGAACAGGCCCAAGTGCATCCGGCCCGCCATCAGTTGCTCTCAGCCTTGGGCGGTGAGGATGAGATCGAGCCGCACACTTTGCCGGCTTGGGCCGATATAGAAGATGGCGATGCCTTTTTGCTCTGCTCGGACGGCTGGTGGGAGCCCTTGGGCGACGAGCGCATCACCGCGCTGTGCCGTGCTGCTGTGTCGCCGCAAGACTGGCTGCTGCGCATGCAGCGCGAGATCGAGGCGCAGCAGGAGCCCCACCAAGACAACTACAGTGCGGTGGCGCTTTGGGTGAACGACCCAAACGAAAACACTCGCAGCATGGAAGAGCTCAAAGCGTAGTTGCTCTCAAGCCCAGCGCCCGTCGAGCATCGCGCTGAACTGTTCGGCACGCGGCAAGCCGGTCACGCAGTGCATCGGCCCGGTGGGCTCAGCCGGCAGCCATGAGCACCACTGACTGGTGCCGGGCACCATCGCCATCGCCACCGCCATCACCATCGCACTGTCGGCCGCCAGTGGGTTTGGATCCCCGGCTGGACTGCGCTGCAAAGCCGCTTCAAAGGCGGCAACACCGCCAGCCTCACCCTCCACCAAGGTTTGCAACGCTGCTTGGCCCAGATGCTGATACCAAGCCTCTGGGGGCGGGATGTCACGGGCTTGGGCGATCACCAGCGGGAAGTAGCGCCCGACGTTGTCGCAGCTTGGCATCCAAACGCCAAACCAAGCTTGCGCATCCACGACTTGCGGGCCCCAAGCAAAACGCCAGAGCGGTGCGCTCAAGTAGGCCTCAAGCCAAGCTGCGCCCAAGTCGGCGCGACTCTGGCTCAAGCCCGCACACAGCCAGTGATCGCAGCCCTCGATCCAAGCAGGCGGTAGGCGGCGCGAGGCGAAATCGCCCAAACAACTCAACTTGCCGAACCATCCGGGCGTGCTCAGGCTCATGTTCATGCGCATCACAAGCTGTTCGGACAAGAAAACTCGCTGAGTTCGCGCAACATGAAGGGGTTGCGCACGCTGCTGGCGGTGACCTCAAAGGTCGCCTTGCGGCCATCGAACTCGAACACCGCCCGGAAACGCTCCGGGGCCCGACCGGGCTCCAAACGTCGCCCATCAAACAGGCGCAACAGCGCCCACGGCCCCTCGATCAGTTGACCTTCACCGCTTGCGCCGGCGGGGGAAACTTGCACGCGGATCTGGTTGGTGCCGCGTGGCCCCGGCCACTGCACTTGGGTGGGAATTTGCGGGCCATGGCTGTAGCGCAACACTTGGCCGTCGATGTCGAGCACCCATTGGTTGATGCTGCTGTCCATGTCGATGGGCTTGAGTTCAACCCGCAGCGTCGGCATGTTGCCGCCGCTTTGGAAGAAGGCGTCCCGGATCGCGGCGGCGCGCTGGAACTGCGCCAAGGTGCCAGCATCGCTGCCCAGCGAGGCGTTGTCGCGGTCGATGAAACGCCACGGCCGGGCGCTGGTATCCACATAAGGCAGCAAGCGCTCTTGGGTGAAACGGTCGAACTTACCGCCCGGCGCAAACAGCGTCGCAAAGTCGCTCGGCGTGACATCGCGGTTGGAGCGGCGATCAAAGGGGTAGCGGCCGCTCAGGGCCTGCTGGCAGAACTCACCAAGGTTCGCTTTGACTTCTTGCGACAAGGTTTGACGCACGCCCAGCATGGCGGCCTTGGCACTGCTGTTCGAGATGTTTTCGACCATGCCGCGCATCGGCAAAGGCAGGCGCGAGGCCTCGGCCTTGAGTTTATTGGGCACCTCGGAGGGTGGGATGGGCATGCGGGACTTGATGGCGGTATCCACGGCGTTGAGCAAGACATGGACCTCGCTGATCAGCGTCATCGTGCCCTCGATGGGCGCTTTGCCGCCTTCGGGGGCGGTGATGTATTGGCGCAGCGCCGTGAAGCGATCATCGACGAGCTGCTTTTCGAGTTGCTTCTCAAGTTGCAAGACATCGGCGCTGGGCGCGACTTGGGCCAGCATGTCCTTGGCGCGGCTCTCGGCTTTTTGCAGCAGCCCTTTCTCCAAGGGGGCAGAGAGCGTGGTGTGGCGGGCGATGGTCTTGAGCAGCGGCAGCATCGGGCTGTCCGGGGCCGAGAGCAAGCGGGTCATCTCGATGGCTTGTTGCACGCTGGTGATCGGTTGCAGCCGTATATCCGCCATGAACGCTTCCCACGTGCTGGCGTAGTCCTGCAAATAGAGCCGCCGCACGGCTTCGTTCAAAGCGGTCTCGGTGATGGAGCCCGTTGTGGCCGGATTCAAGCCCAGCACCCAAGCTTGCTCGGCGGCAAGCACCTTGGCGCTGCGGCTCACCTGACGTTGAAAACCCAGGTGATAGCCCTCGAAGGTGTAGATCCCCGGCACGCCTTGGGTGAGCGGCGCACCGCTGGCGCGCGCAAAGATCAGGCTGGCGGCACCACCCACACTGCCCGCAGCACCGCCCACGCTGCTAAGGATGCTCACGTCAGCAATCTCGCTCCCAAGACCTTGGCGGCGCAGATGGTTGTAGACCCGCTGGGGCAGCGAAACGACGGCCAACTTGGCGCGCGCACGGCTGATCAACGCCTCGTCTTTGGGGCTTCGCAGCACCGGCCGCAGCGCCAACAAGGCCGCGAGGTGGCTGTTCAGTGGGGTGCGCTGCTCGGGATTCAGATCGCGCTCGAAGGTGGCTTGGAGCGCTTCGGCCTCGAAGTGCTCACCATCGTGCAGCATCAGGTAGGATTTGAGGGCATCGTATTGCCGCGCATCGTCGCCACTTTCACGCAACTGCGCCTCGATCCTCTCCGCCAAACGCGGCAGCAGCCCGTCCACCAGCATGCGTTCATACGCCAAGCGAGCCGCAGCATCGAGTTTGTCGCCTTGGAAAAGCCCCCAGCCCCAAGCGGCGTGGGTGGGCACTGAGTCTTCCGACAGGGCAACGACCCGGCGCGTGCTCTCCAGCAAGGGCACCCAAGCCAAAACATCGGTCGTGGTCATGGCCGCAGACTCTTTGCGCAAGCGTTCCTGTTGCTGCTGCGTTTGTTGTTCGACGGCGGCGACATAGCTGCGGTTGTGGGCAAAGCTGAGCACGAACAAGCTGGCAAAACCCACGCTGCCCAGCGCCAGCGCGGCGTAGGCGGCCAGCGTCAGTTGGCGGCGGCGCTTTTCCCAGCGCAGGTTGATGCCGCCCAAGGCGCTTTCAGCAAACACCACGTCCAACAACAGCCGGTTCAGGAAGTAGCTACGCCCGCTGGCTTGCTGAGGTGGCAGGATCGCCCGCTCTAAGCGGAACTGACGCGCCACGTTACCCAGCAGCCGGTCGATGGGGGTGCCTTCTTGGGTGCCACTGATCAGATAGACGCCGCGCAGCAGCGGGTGAGCCTCCAACGATGAGGGTGAAAACACCGCGTCGATAAAGGCATGCAGTGGTTCACGCAGGCCCGCCAACTGGGCCGGAAAGCCATAGATGCGCGTGCGCCGGGTGACATCGCGCTCAGCTTGGACGCGCTCGATCAAACCGGCGTCCAGCCGCTGCACCAAGGCGTCGAACTGGGGGCCGAAGCCGGTGATGTCGGTGTGTTGGGTGGCGTCCAGATCCAAGGTCAGTCCCCATGGCTCGGCCCTTTGCGTGCTATCGAGCGCGCTGAAGTAATCCATGAAACCGGCCAGCAAGTCGGTCTTGGTGACCAGCAGATAGATCGGGAAGCGGATGCCGAGCTGTTCGTGCAACTCTTGGATGCGCTGGCGCACGGTGGTGGCGTGTTGGGCGCGTTCGCTGGCGCTGCGGGTGAGCAGATCACTAACCGAGACGGTCACCAGCACGCCATTGACCGGCTGGCGCGGGCGCGACTTCTTCAGCAGCGCCAAAAAGCCCCCCCACGTGGCGCGGTCGTTGTCGCGGTCGCTGTCTTGGGTGGTGAAGCGGCCGGCGGTGTCGATCAACACCGCTTGATCGGTGAACCACCAATCGCAATGCCGCGTGCCACCAATCCCCGGCACCGGGGCGACGCCTTCGCCGCTCGTTCGATTCAGCTCGGCCAAAGGGAACTTCAGCCCGGCGTTGCACAGCGCGGTGGTTTTGCCGGAACCGGGCGCGCCGATGATGAGATACCAAGGCAGCTCATAGAGATAACGGCCGCCGAAGCGGGCGGCCCAGTTGGACCACCATCCGCTGCGGGTGCTTGGTTGGTTTTCTGCCGTGAACCGCGCTTTGCGCAGCGCAACCAAGGCACTTTCGAAGCGCTGGCGCACCGCCTGCATATCGGCGCTTTCAGTCTGGCCGGCCGGGGTGGCGGCGGCTTGGGGCGGCGGAGCGAGCAGTTGATCGACCACGGCCTTATTTTTGCGGCGCGCCCGCCAAGCGCCCCAAGCCAGCCAGCCCAGCGTCAATACGGTCAGGACGCCGATGCTGATCCAGCGATGACTTGCGGCGTCGAGGGGATGGGCGTTGCCCAAGCCCAGCAGCGGGCCGCCGAACCAGATCAGCAGCGCCAGCAACAGCAAGACGATCAAGGCGAAGAGCTTGTTCATGCGGCCACCCTCAGCGTGATCTCGACGCGGCGGTTCAGCGCCCGATTCGGTGGGGTGTCATTGGCCACCAAGGGTTCGGCATCGGCGCGACCTTCGGCGCGGATGCGCTCGGCGTTCACCTTGCGACTGATCAACAGATCCCGGACCACCCCCGCTCGGGCTTCAGAAAGATGCCAGTTGGAGGGGAACCGGGCCGAGCGGATCGGCTGGCTGTCGGTGTGGCCGGTCACCAGCACCTGACCAGGTAACTGCGCCAAAGCATCGCCAATGCGCGCCATCAAGGCTTCGCGCTGGGCGGCCAAGCTGCTGCTGCCCGGATCAAACAAGCCGTCACCCCGGATCGTCACCACACTGCGATCCACCTCATCGCGCACTGCCACCCAACCGGCTTGGATGTCGGCGGCTAAAAACTGCGCCAAGCGCGGCTGCGCTGCTGGGGTCGGTGGGCGAAGGACGGGCTGGGTGGCGGTCAGCCCTTGAGCGGGCACCAGCCGTAGGGTTTGAATCTGGGCAAAGACCGGATCGGATTGACGCCCTAAAGCCACGGCCAGCCCAAGGTGCAGCACCAGCAACCCACCCGCCGCCGCACAGGCGCCTAGCAGCAGAGGCAGCCCGCCCAAACCATGGCGCTGTTTGTGGGGCGGCACTTGCCAATGCTGCGCCAAGGCTTTGGGCGGATCGCTGCGCTGCTGGCGCAGGATCTGCGCCAAGCGATCACGCACCGCTTCAAGTTGGGCGGCACCGTTGTCGAGGATGCGATAACGGCCCTCAAAGCCCAAAGCAAGAGCCGCGTAGATCAACTCCAGCACATCGCGGTTTTGCGCTGGGTCTTCGGCCAAGCGGGCCATGAGGCGAAACACCTTTTCGCCGCCGTAGTTCTCGTTATGAAACATCACCAGCAAGCTGTAGCTGGCCCAGTTGCCCGCGCCACCCCATGGGGTATCGGCGGCCGCTTCGTCCAGCACGGTACACAGCACGTAGCGCGCCGCCAAGAGCTGATCCGGTGCGATGCCTTTGGCGCTCGCGGCCTGATCAAACTCGCGCAGGCTTTGAGCCAAGGTGTTGCGCAGTTCGGCCGGGTCAGCCACGTGGCGGGTGGCACGGATCTGCGGCACCGCCATCAAGACGCGATTGGCCACGGCGAGCAAAGGGTTCAGACCGTGGTCGCTGAGGGGTAGGTCGGCGGCGGCATCCGCCGCCCAAGCTGGCTCTGCGGTGTCAGGCGGCGTGGCACGTAGCGCACTGCGCCCGCCGGGCTTGGGCCGAATGAAGGTGCGCGAGGCGTCCAGCGCCGCAAAGGGGTCGTCGTTCGGGTCCATGGTTATCCCTTGATGGCCCAGAGCTCCAAGGCCAAACCGGGGAAGTCCCCGGCCACATGCAAGGCCAAGGCCCCACTGGTTTCGAGTTGCTGCCACAACTCACTGCCACGTTCGAGCTCGAAATAGTGAAACCCGGCGTGAAACGGCAATTGACGCGGCACCACCGGCAGGCTGTGTAGACCGATGCCAGGCAAGGCCAAATTCACCAAGTCACGGATGCGATCCACCGGACCGAATTTGCACTGAGCCGGAAAACGCTGGCGCACTTGCTCACCGGGCAATTGAGCGTTGACGGCCAGCACCAGCGTGCCTTGACGCAGCACATCGAGATCTTTGATGACGGCACTGCGTCCCCAGCGGTGCTCGGTCAGCTCCACTTGCATGGCTTGCCGATCCACCACCGCCGAGAGCATGCGCCGCAGATCGTCGATGACGGGCAAGAAGCTGCCCTGCAAATCGTCGTGGCGATACAGCGGGTATTCGTTGACACAGCAAGCCTCGGGGCGAAAGGTGCTGAGTTCACCGGCCAATTGCAAGCAAGCCCAGTAGAAATCGCGCGGATGCACGCTGGGTGCGCCCGCACATTGGCGCAGCAGCGGCTCACTGCGGTTCAGCACCAGCAGGGTCAAGAATTCAGCCATCCCCGCCACGCCGGCCCCAAGCTGGCCCATCTGTGCTGCCAACGTCTGCGCCCGTTGGCGCACCAAGCCGTGCAGCAAAGCGGCCGAGGCCGACAGCTGAGCGCTGGCATCCAAGCGGGTTTGGGGCGGAATGTAGGCGCGGTCGAGCACGACTTGACCGTCGGCGCGGCGCTCGATCACCCGGGCGATGCCAAGGCCGGTCAAGGCGTCGTTGAACGATTTACCGCGTATCAGGCTCAAGTTCAGGGCGGCCGTTTGAATCGCTTCGGGCTCGTCGCTCGCGTTGGCACTGTCGCGTCGCTCCTCGGTGTGTGCCCGGTAGCGCCGCACCTCGCTGGGGTGATCGCTCCAATCCACCTCGGTGCTGCCTTCGCGACGCAGGGGAACGGCCAAGTAAATCAGCTCGCCTTGGACATCGGCGCTGATCTCCAGCGGCGCGGGCACCGCGTCATGGGCCGGGATCGCAAAGGCGGTGCCGTCGGCCAAGATCCCGCTGGCCCGCACCACCCCGATGCGGCCTTGGGCAAGCAGGCTGTCGTCAAGGCACAGCTCGCTGAAGCCCCAAGCATAGGGATGCAGGGCATGCGAGCCGGCCGCCCTTTGATGCTGGATGTGGCGCTCTTCCTGCTGGAAGTGATGGGGTTGCAAGAACATGCCTTGCGACCAGACGACCTTATCCATCCAACTCATGATGCCGGCCCCATCGTCAGAGAAAGTTCAGCCACCCGAATCGTGCTTTGAAAGGAGCGGCTGGATGGCACGGGCAACACAGCGCGCCAACGGGCGTGCTCGATGTCGCGGTAGGCCGCCAACGCGCCGATGAAGCGGGTCTCGGTGCGTAGCTTGCGTTGCAGGGGCCGCCGCTCGCCGGGCTGGAGCAAGTAGTCCTCGCGCCCAAGCAGATCGCCGCCGAGTTCAGCCTGATCACGCTGATACAGCGACACAAAGTCAGCTTGGATAAAGGCTGTGGCGGCCTTGAGCTCGTAGAGCCGAATCAGCACGGGCGAAGGGCGGCGATGGCTGTCGGGGTTGACCTTGGCACTGACTTCGATGCTGGCTTGCCATGTGGTGTCAGCTTGGCCCAGCAACGTATGGACCGCCGCGCAACCCACGAGACCGCTGCTGACCGCAACCCCGTTCAGCATCCACAAACGACGCTGGGCATCGGCGGGCAAGTCTTCAGGGGTGATCACGGCGGGCTCCCAGAATAAACATGCTGAACAGGCAATTTGTTCGCACTATGTCACAACAACCTGCCCATCTTGCACCCGTCAAGGGGCTAGACATCTTGGTAAATATCTGCTTTCTAAATCGGGCCTGAAGTGATTACACTGGCCCACCACACCACAAGCTGCTGAGAATTCGCCATGCGCACGTTCGAGCTTGACGCCTTGCTGGCCCCGATGACTGGGGATGCCGGTGATGCGCCTTGTGGGGTGGATTTGGTCTACGACGCAGCCTTCATGGCCCTTGGCGAGGCGGCTCGGGGCAAACCAGAACAGCAGTACGGCGACACGCTCATCGCTGCCATCGAGCCCGACTGGCGGCAGATTCACAGCCAAAGCTTGCAACTCGCCAGCCGTTCGCGCGATCTGCGCGTGGCGCTTTGGTTGCTCCGCAGCAGCATCCACCAAGACGGCATCCATGGCGCGCTCACCGGCTTCGAGCTGGTGCAGGGTCTGCTGGAGCGGCATTGGCCGCATGTACACCCGCAGCTGGATGCTGAAGACCACAACGATCCGACCGAGCGGCTCAATGCCTTGGCCCCGCTGGCCCATCCGGCGGAAGTGCTGGCGGATTTACGCGGGATTTACTTCACCCGCGTGCCGCTGCCGCTGCGCCTGCGCGATCTGGAATTGGCCTTCAATCGCAACGATCCCGCCGCAAGTAGCGCGCTGCTGGGCGAAGATGGTGCCTTACAAGCCTTGGCCGATGCGGAGCAACGCACCCCCGGACTCTTGGCGACTTTGCAGGCGCTCGAGCGCTGTGCGCGATCCATTGATCAGCGAGTGGAGACCCACGTGGAGGCGGGTTTGGGGCTGGACTTGCTGCCTTTGCACAAGTTTTTGCATCTCTGCGCCGAGGCAGCGCGCCGAGCCGCTGATCAGGTGCAGGTACAGCCGACGACGCCCAGTTTGGAGTCCCGGCCTGAAACCTCAAGGCCTTCAAACGCCTCAAGCATCACGGTGTCGCCGCCCACCCTTGGTTCACGTGCGGATGCGGCCCGTGAGCTGGGACGCATCGCCGATTGGATCGAACACAACGAGCCAGGTCATCCGGCACCGCTGTTCATCCGGCGCGCCCAGCGGCTGATGGACATGAGTTTCCTCGACATCATGCGTGATCTGGTGCCCGACAGCATTGCGCAGATTGAACACTTTGCCGGGCCAAATCACGAATAAACCCGGACCCTTTTTGGGAGGATTTGCCATGGCCACCAGCAGTCAAAAATTTATCGCCAAGAACCGTGCGCCGCGCGTACAGATCGAGTACGACGTCGAGACCTACGGGGCCCAAAAAAAGGTGCAACTGCCTTTTGTCATGGGGGTGCTGGCCGAGCTTTCCGGCAAACCCGTCGAGCCTTTGGCTCCGGTGGCAGATCGCAAGTTCTTGGAGGTCGATGTCGATAACTTCGATGCGCGCATGAAGGCCATGAAGCCCCGTGTGGCCTTTCAAGTGGCCAACACGCTCACGGGTGAAGGCAATTTGGCCATTGATATGACCTTCGAGACCATGGAGGACTTCTCTCCGGCGGCCGTGGCTGCCAAGGTCGAGGGGTTGCGGCAATTGCTCGAAGCGCGTCAGCAACTGGCCAATCTGATCACCTACATGGATGGCAAAACCGGCGCGGAGGAGTTGTTGGCCAAGGTGATTCAGGATCCGGCGCTGCTGCAATCCCTCGCGGCCGCTGCCGCACCCAAGGCCGAATAAATCATCTCGGGAGCATCCCATGAGCGCTGAAAACCTGATCCAAAGTTCCAGCTTGCAGGGCGTTCAATACGCGGGCGACGATTTTGCGGCCCTGCTGAACAAGGAGTTCAAACCCAAAACCGATGAGGCCAAGAGCGCCGTTGAGCAGGCGGTTCAAACCCTGGCACAGCAGGCCTTGTCGAACGCCAACGTGATCAGCAGCGATGTGATCGGCTCGGTCGAGGCGATGATCGCCGAGCTGGATCGCAAGCTCACCGAGCAGCTCAACGGCGTGCTGCATCACCCCGAGTTTCAGAAGCTTGAAAGTGCTTGGCGCGGTCTGCATTACCTGATCAACAACACCGAAACCGACGAGATGCTCAAGGTCAAGGTGATGAACATCAGCAAGGCCGAACTGGGCAAGACGCTCAAGCGCTACAAGGGCACAGCGTGGGACCAGAGCCCGATCTTCAAGAAGGTCTACGAAGAGGAATACGGCCAATTTGGCGGCGCACCCTTTGGGTGTTTGGTCGGTGACTATTACTTTGACCAAAGCCCGCCGGATGTGGAGCTGCTGGGCGAGATGAGCAAGGTGGCGGCGTCAGCCCATGCACCGTTCATCGCCGCAGCCAACCCGTCGCTGATGCAGATGGACTCTTGGCAAGAGCTGGCCAACCCGCGTGACCTGAGCAAGATTTTCACCACGCCGGAGTACGCCGGTTGGCGTTCTTTGCGGGAATCGGACGACGCCCGCTACATCGGTTTGGCCATGCCGCGTTTCTTGGCGCGCACGCCCTACGGGGCCAAGAGCAGCCCGGTGGCGGAGTTTGATTTCGAGGAAGACACCGGCAGCGCCGATCACAGCAAATACACGTGGGCCAACTCGGCCTACGCCATGGCGGTAAACATCAACCGCTCCTTCAAAGACTACGGCTGGTGCTCACGCATCCGGGGCATTGAGTCGGGTGGAGCGGTCGAGAACCTGCCGACCCACACCTTCCCAACCGATGACGGTGGGGTGGACATGAAGTGCCCCACCGAAATTGCGATCAGCGACCGGCGTGAAGCCGAGCTGGCCAGCAGCGGGTTCATGCCCTTGGTGCATCGTAAGAACTCGGATCTGGCCGCCTTTATCGGGGCGCAATCGCTGCAAAAACCGGCTGAATATGACGACCCCGACGCCACGTCCAACGCCAAATTGGCTGCGCGGCTGCCCTATCTGTTTGCCTGTTCGCGTTTTGCCCATTACTTGAAGTGCATGGTGCGCGACAAGGTGGGCTCGTTCAAAGAGCGTGACGAGGTGCAGCGTTGGTTGCAAGACTGGATCATGAATTACGTCGATGGCGATCCCGCGCATTCCTCTGAGGAAACCAAAGCGCGCCGGCCTTTGGCCGCCGCCGATGTGATCGTCGAAGACATCGAGGGCAATCCCGGCTACTACACCTCTAAATTTTTCCTGCGGCCGCACTATCAGCTGGAAGGCTTAACGGTTTCGCTGCGCTTGGTTTCTAAACTGCCGTCGCAAAAGGCGGCTTGATTGTTGCCTTTGCTTTTGCATTTGCATCAAGGAGAAGCATCATGGCTGTAGACATGTTCATCAAGATCGGTGACATCAAGGGCGAGGCTCAGGATGCCACCCACAAGGAGTCGGTCGATGTGCTGGCTTGGAGCTGGGGCCTGAGCCAGAGCGGCACCACCCACACGGGCTCGGGGGGCGGGGCCGGCAAGGTCAATGTGCAGGATCTGTCCTTCACCAAATATGTCGATACCAGTTCGACCGCCTTGGTGATCGCCGCGTGCAAGGGCACCCATATCAAGGAGGCCAAGCTCACGGTGCGCAAAGCCGGGGACACGCCGCTCGAATACATCAAGATCACCTTAGAAGACTGCTTGGTTTCGTCGGTCTCGACCGGCGGCAGCGGCGGGGAAGATCGCCTGACCGAGAACGTCACGCTCAATTTCGCCAAGTTCAAGGTGGAGTACACCGCGCAGGCCAAAACGGGGGGCAAGGGCACCACGTCCACGGCGGCGTGGGATATCGCCGCCAACAAGCCCATGGGTTAATGGGGTGTCTTCATGTCTCAAAGCGACATGTTTTTGCGGGTCGAGGGCAGCAAGCAGGGCCTGATCAAGGGCGAGTCCTCGGACACCGCACATCTCGGCGAGATTGATCTCGTGGCTTGGTCGTGGGGCATGGACGGTAGCGCCGGGGCCTTTGCCCAAACCACGGCCCGCACCACCTTGCAAGAGCTGATCGTGTTCAAACGGGTGGACAGTGCCACCACCGCGCTGATGTCGGCGCTGCGCAACAACGAGGTGATCAAGAAAGCTGTGCTGGTGGTGCGCAAGGCCGGGGGTGCCGCCCCGGTCGAGTATTTCCGCATGACCGTGGAGAAGGCGCGCATCACCGCGCACCGGGTCCACAGCATGGAAGGCGGCCCCGAATTGCGTGAAGAGCTTCGACTGGCTTTTTGGAAAGTGCAAGTCGAGTACCGCCCGCAAGACGCAGGGGGTGGCGGGCGAGCCACCCACACCTTTGACGCTGAAGTCACGCCGCAGTGAGCCCAACATGGCCCCGGTTCATGCCCCATCCCGTGACCGGCTCCAGCCGGCTTTGCTGGACCGACTGACAGACGATGGCACCGATGCCGATCAGCAGCACAGCCTGTCCCGAAGCCAGTTGCGCGCGGCGGTGTTGCGTGATCTGAGCTGGCTGCTCAACGCAGTGCAGCCCATGCCCGAGCGGCTGGCGCTTTATCCCCACGTGGCCCATTCGGTGCTGAACTACGGTTTGGCACCGATCTCGGGTCAGCTGGCGTCCAAGATCGACATTCACCACATCGAGCGCGACTTGCGTGAAGCCTTGCTGCGTTTCGAGCCGCGCTTGCTGGAGCAGGGCCTTTCGGTCCAAGCGGTTGAAACCAGCGGCATGCTCGATAGCCACAACGTCATTGAGTTCGAGATTCGCGGCTTTCTCTGGGCCCAGCCGGTGCCGCTCGAACTGCTTTTACGCACCCAACTTGACCTTGAGGCCGGCCAAGTGCGGGTGCAGGATTTGAATGCAACCCAAACCGTGATCCAAACGGGGTACGCCTGATGGACCCCGGCCTGCTTCAGCTTTACAACGAAGAGCTGGCCCATCTGCGCGAGGTCGGCGCTGAGTTTGCCCAAGCCTTCCCCAAGATCGCTGCGCGCCTCACGATGGACGGCATCGAGGTGGCTGATCCGTATGTGGAACGTCTGCTCGAAGGCTTTGCCTTCTTGGCCGCACGGGTGCAGTTGAAGATCAAGGCCGAGTACCCGCAGTTTGTGCAGCACCTGCTCGAAACGCTCTACCCCAACGCCTTGGCCCCCACGCCGTCGATGGCGGTGCTGCGTCTGCAACCTGATTTGAGCGATCCCAATTTGGTCAAAGGCGCACGGGTGGCACGGGGATCGGCGGTGCATGTCAACGTCAACGGGGCGACCCGCCTTGGGTCAGCCAGCACTGAGCGGCGCTGCGAATTTCGCACCGCCCACGAGGTGTGCTTGTGGCCGTTGGACATCACCGCCGTGCGCTACAGCGCCCACACCGCCGACTTGCCCTTGGCGCAACTGCCAGTGGCTCGTCAAGCACGCAGCAGTTTGCGGCTGCGGCTGCGGTTGCATGGCGGGGCGCACTGGGACGGGCTGGCGCTCGATACCTTGAGCCTGCACCTGAGCGGTCCCGATGACGTCAGCCAGCGCGTGCATGCGTTGTTGGTGAGCGCCTTGATCGGTTCTTGGGTGCCACCATCGTCATCGTCCGGCCCTAGCGAGGCGTCACGCAGCCAGTGGCGTCACGCTGAAGACAGCCTGCGCACCCAAGGCTTTGCGGACGAAGAAGCCTTGCTGCCCGAAACCTTGCGAGGCTTCAGCGGTCATCGGCTGATGCAGGAATATGCCGCCTTGCCGCAGCGCTTCTTGTTTGTTGAGCTGACCCAGTTGCGGACGCGCTTGGCCAGGCTGAGCGGCACCGAAGCTGAGGTGGTGCTGCTGTTCGATCAGGTTGATCCGAGCCTAGAGGCGCTGGTCGATGCCAGCGCGTTGACCCTGTTTTGCACCCCGGCCATCAATTTGTTCCCACGTCGTCTGGATCGGATTCAGCTCAGTCCGGGCACGGCCCACACTGAAGGCAGCAGTCCCCAGCCGTGGGAGCATCACGTCGTGCCCGACCGGACCCGGCCGATGGACTTTGAAGTTCATAGCCTGCTGAGCGTCACGGGTTACGGCGTTGGCCCGGTCGCTGAACAAAGCTTTTTGCCGCTCTACAGCACCTTCCACCCCGAGCCGGTGCAGCACGCCGCCTATTACAGCCTGCGCCGTGAGCCGCGCTTGTTGTCGCCGCGCCAACAGCAGCAAGGCAGCCGCTCGTCCTACGTCGGCACCGAGGTCTACCTCTCGCTGGTCGATCCCTTGCACGCCCCTTATGCCGAGGATGTGCGCCAGCTCGCCCTGAGCGCTTTGGTGACGAATCGCGATCTGCCGTTGTTGATCGGTAGCAGCTCGACGTGGGCGCTTGAAACACCCGGCCCGGTCAAAAGCGTCCAAGCCTTGCACGCACCCAGCGCGCCGCAGTTGCGTTGGCCGCGTGGCGAGTTGGGCTGGCAGTTGATCAGCCAGCTCACGCTCAATCATCTCTCCATCGTCGATGAAGCTCCGGAGCGCGCTGCCGCTGCGCTGCGCAGTCTGCTGGCGTTGCACGGTCCGCAACAAGGCCCATGGCCGCACCAGATCGAAGGGATTCGTGCGGTCAACGCCCACGTGGTGACACGTCGGCTGCCCTTTGAGGGGCCGCTCACTTTTGGCCGGGGCGTGCAGATCGACGTGACGGTCGATGAGCTGGCGTTTCAAGGCCACAGCGCGGTGTTGCTCGGGGCCGTCCTTGAGCATTACTTTGCCCGCCAAGCTGCGATCAACAGCTTCACGCTGACCCGTTTGCACTCGACCCGGCGGGGCTTGCTGATGCAGTGGCCGGCGCGGGTCGGCACGGGTCACATCCTTTGATCCTTGAGCCGGGCGACCTCATCATGGATACCTCACCGCCCCTCACCACCCCGCCGAGCCCTGCGCTGCGTGACCTTTGGGCGGCCTTGGAGGCTGAGCCGTGGCGGCATGATTTCTTCCAGACGTTGCGTCGCATCGAGGCCCTGCATCCCGCGTGGCCGCGTCTGGGGGCCGCGCTTCAGCCACGCGAGGAGCCGATCCGCATCGGCCAAGACCCCGGGCTGGATTTCGCCCCGGCGGCCTTGCAGTCCTTTGGCATGCAGGGTGGTGCCCAGACCGCCCCGCCGCGTCTGGGCCAGCGCTTCTTCGGGTTGTTCGGGTCGATGGGGCCGATGCCGCTGCACTTGAGCGAATACGTGCGCGAACGCAGCCGCAGCCATGGGGATCTGGCGCTGGAGCGCTTTGCCGACATGTTCCATCACCGCATGGCCTTGTTGTTCTACCGGGCCTGGGCTCAGGCTCAACCCGCGAGCCAGTTGGATCGGCCCGACGACGATGCGTTTTCGCGTTGGGTTGGGGCCTTGTGTGGCGTGGGTCAGCCTGGCTTGGCCCATTTGCAACACGCCGGCACCTTGGCCCAAGGTGTGCGCCACGCTGAAGGCCTGGAAAAAATCCTGCGCCACGACTTTGGCGTGCCGATCAAGCTGGAGCAACACGTCGGGCAGTGGCTCAAGCTGGACGACCAAGAGCGGGCTGAATTGCGCCCCAGCAGCGCTGTAAGGCGTTTGGCCTTGGGGCGCAATGTCGCCTTGGGCAGCAAGGTTTGGGACCGGCAGTACCGCGTGCGCTTGCATATCGGGCCGCTGAGCTTGGCCGAGTACCAGCGCTTCTTGCCGGGTGAGCCCGCGTGTATCGCGCTGGGTGACTGGCTGCGCACCACCTTGGGTCTGGGCCTGAGCTGCGAAATCAGTTTGCGGTTGTGCGAGTCCGACATCCCCCCTTTGCAGCTTGGACGTGGGGCGGGCCGCGTGGGCCGCACGGCTTGGCTGGGTCAGCGCCGTGGTCAGCCGGGGCCGCAGCAAGGTCAGCACCCTGATCGGGCCGGGATGACATGGGTGGATCGGGGTGGGCAGGGGCAGAGTACCGGGAGAACACCATGAGTGAGATCAGTCGCAGTGCCTTGTTCGGCAAGCTCAATCCCTTGGCCTACAAAGCCATCGAAGGCGCGACGGTGTTTTGCAAGCTGCGCGGCAACCCCTATGTCGAGTTGCAGCATTGGTTGACGCAGATCCTGAACGCGCCCGACACCGATCTGCATCGCGTTCTGCGGCAGTACGAGATCGACAGCGGGGTCTTGGCGTCCGATTTGACCCGCGCGCTCGACCGCCTGCCACGCGGCTCAACCTCGGTCACCGATCTCTCCAGCTTGGTCGAAAACGCGGTCGAGCGGGGCTGGGTGTATGGCTCTTTGATGTTTGGTGACACCCAAGTGCGCACCGGCTACTTGCTCATCGGCCTGCTCAAAACTGCTTCGCTGCGCAACGCGCTGCTGGCGATCTCCAAGCAGTTCGAGCGCATCGCTGTGGACGATTTGATCGAGCGCTTTAGCCGCTTGCTCAGCACCTCGCCTGAGCAGGCCCAAAGCGCCAGCGACAGCGGAGCAGCCCCCGGCGAAGCCAGCGACGCCATCGCCCCGGCGGCTTTAGGCAAGCAAGAGGCTTTGAAAAAGTTCACCACCGATCTGACCGAGCAAGCTCGGGCTGGTGGCATGGACCCCATCGTCGGCCGCGACGACGAGATCCGCCAAGTGGTCGATATCTTGATGCGCCGCCGGCAAAACAACCCGATCTTGGTCGGCGAGGCCGGCGTGGGCAAGACAGCGGTGGTGGAAGGTTTTGCCCAGCGCATCGCACGCGGCGATGTGCCGCCAAGCCTGAAGGATGTGCAACTGCGCGCGCTGGACGTGGGCCTGCTGCAAGCCGGGGCCAGCATGAAAGGCGAGTTTGAGCAGCGCTTGCGCTCGGTGATCGACGAGGTCCAAGCCAGCCCCAAGCCGATCATTTTGTTCATCGACGAAACCCACACCTTGGTGGGCGCAGGGGGCGCAGCAGGCACGGGAGATGCGGCCAATTTGCTCAAACCGGCCTTGGCGCGCGGCCAGTTGCGCACCATCGGTGCGACCACGTGGGCCGAGTACAAGAAGTACATCGAGAAAGACCCCGCGCTGACGCGGCGTTTCCAGAGCGTGCAGATCGACGAGCCAAGCGAACCGAAGGCGATATTGATGATGCGCGGCGTGGCCAGCACGATGGAAAAACACCATCGGGTGCAGATTCTGGATGAAGCGCTCGAAGCCGCCGTCAAGCTCAGCCACCGCTACATCCCAGCGCGCCAGTTGCCCGATAAATCGGTCAGCCTGCTCGACACCGCCTGCGCCCGGGTCGCCATCAGCCTGCACGCCACCCCTGCCGAGGTGGACGATGCCCGCAAACGCATCGAAGCCCTTGAAACCGAGCAAGCCATCATCGAACGCGAAGCGGCCATCGGCATCGAAACCCAAGAGCGGGCCGCTTCGGTGGTGACGCAGTTGGCGGCTGAGCGGGAGCGCCTGGGTGGGCTCGACGCGCGTTGGCAGCTTGAGCGCGGCTTGGTGGATCGGCTCTTGGCCTTGCGCGCCCGGCTCAGAAGCCCGGACGAAGCCGCCGTGGCGGAGCGTGAGCCCACCTTGGCCGAGTTGCGGCAGGTTCAAGCTGAGCTGAGCACGTTGCAAGGCGAAACCCCGCTGATCTTGCCCACGGTCGATTACCAAGCCGTGGCCAGCGTGGTGGCCGATTGGACCGGCATCCCGGTGGGGCGCATGGCCAGCAACGAGATCGACACGATCCTGAATTTGCCCAAACTGCTCGCCAAACGGGTGATCGGCCAAGACCACGCGATGGAGATGATCGCCAAGCGCATCCAGACCTCACGCGCCGGGCTCGATAACCCCAACAAGCCCATCGGGGTCTTTATGTTGGCCGGCACCTCGGGTGTGGGCAAGACCGAAACCGCGCTGGCCTTGGCCGAGGCGCTTTACGGTGGTGAACAAAATCTGGTCACCATCAACATGAGTGAATTCCAAGAAGCCCACACGGTTTCGACGCTCAAAGGCGCGCCTCCCGGTTATGTGGGTTACGGCGAAGGCGGTGTGCTGACCGAAGCCGTGCGCCGCAAACCTTACAGCGTGGTGCTGCTCGACGAGGTCGAAAAAGCCCACCCGGATGTGCATGAAATCTTCTTTCAAGTCTTCGACAAGGGTTTCATGGAAGACGGCGAAGGCCGCTTCATCGACTTCAAAAACACGCTTATTCTGCTCACCACCAACGCCGGCACCGAGGTCATCGCCCACCTCTGCCGCGACCCGCTCCATCAGCCCGACCAAGACACCCTCACCAAAGCCCTGCGTCCCGCTCTGCTCGACATCTTCCCGCCCGCCCTGCTCGGCCGCTTGGTCGCGATCCCCTATTTCCCCCTGAGCGACACCATGCTCGCCCAAATCGTCCGCCTCCAACTCAACCGCATCAAAAAGCGCGTCGAAGAACGCTACAAGATCCCGTTCGAATATTCAGAAGATGTCGTCCAACTTGTGGTCAGCCGCTGCACCGAAAGCGAATCAGGCGGCCGAATGATTGATTCGATATTGACGAATACGATGTTGCCGGAGATTAGTAGGGATTTTTTGAATAGGATGATGGAAGCAAGTTATATCAAATCTATACGGGTGGGAACTGCTGAGCTTTCATTTACCTACGAGATTAAATGATGAGAACAGCAAACCACCAAAAATAGTCAATATCGTTTATAGTAACCTGGAGAGCATTACCATGTGGGATATTCAATCATCACTGAAAAGTCTTCGCGAAAACAAGAAATCAGGGCCAGCAGCGCCCTATCAGTGCGCAAAATATGTTAACCGAGCGCTCCGGGATGGAGGAGTTCATCTTCAGCAAGTTAAGTTCCGTTATCCTGGTGATGGCCCGTCGGCCTGTGATTACGGAGCCTATCTTGAGGATGTCGGCTTTGAAGTATTTTACGATAATACCGATGACGAACTAATGTGCCGCGCCTATCATCCAGTTGCCGGTGACATCGCCATATTTATGCCTATCGCTGCAGAGGTCAAGAACGGCCTAACAATTAATTTACATAAACATGGCCACATTCAAATGTACGATGGGATATCATGGATTTCTGATTTTGAGCAAAAACATTTTTTTGTTGGTAAGGACTACAAAATTAAATGGGGGCGATTCAGAATTTACAGATTCACAGACCTGATGTGTAAAGCGTCAAATTTACCCGTAAATTTCAGCAGGTAGGCTCGTGACTTGCACAGCAATCACAACCTACAGTAAATATACTATATAGCTGGCAATGAAATTGCGCTGCATCAACAGATTTTTAAGTTTTTTGATTTTATTTGGAAAAATTCTTGCCATCATCATGCAAATAATTGCCACTCTAGTACTTATCAGTAAACCATATTCGCCAACCGAAGCGTGGCCTGTGGAGCAGCAGCAACTAGATAAATTTCATCTACTGTGGGCGTGGCGTTATTCGTACTTACATAGACGATGATACACCGCATGAAAACCAACATCAACATCCAAGCGATCCAATGGCTTGCAGAACTTGGATTATCAAAAAACAAGATAACCGAAGTGATATACAGCTTTGCAAGTGGCACCAGAATCCAAGTTTTTAGGTATACCGCACCAGAGCTGTTCTTCCGCTTCCATGGCAAAGGCAGTCCTGTGTCAATTTATGCGCCAAATTACTGGGCTTGTGGCAGTTCGTTCGGTCGCGCTATCAGCCGTGCAAGTCATTTCGAAGGATTCCTGAATGATGCCGAAATCAGGCAAATAGCCAAAACCAATTACCGCGACGTCACCGCCATCTGCCACAACTGGAATCCATTGGAGTCGGACACGTTTTGGAAGATTGAACTGGCGGGCAACGAAACAATCGAGGGCCTCGAAGGCGAAGTCGCTCCGCAGCCAACGCATGCGGCCACGGCCACCAATAGCGCATCGACATCCAAGCTGTCCGGCGGAGGTGTGCAGGTATTTCTGAATCCGGAAACACCGTTCATCTGCACCCCGGTGAATTGGGAAAACCAATGACTTTGGTCAATCGCACCAGACTCTAGTCCGCAACCCCAACAAGGGAACACCATGCCGACACCTCCCCCCGTCAGCGCCAACGCGCCGACTGAGCTCAGTCTCTCTGACGCCTTGCGCATGGCGGTTGAGATGCATCAGGGGCGGTTGTTTGAGGATGCGCAGACTTTGTATGGGCGGATTCTTGCGGTGGTGCCGCAGCAGCCTGACGCGCTGCATTTGCTGGGCATGTTGCGCCATCAGATGGGGCGCAGCGAAGAGGGGTTGGCGTTGATGGAGCGGGCGATTGCGGTCGAGCCGGGGTTTGCGGGGTATCACAACAATCTTGGCAACATCCACGCCAGCCATGGTCGGATTGAGTTGGCGACGCGGGCGTATGAGGCGGCGCTGGCGTTGGCCCCGGAGGATGCCGATCTGCACAACAACCTTGGGGCGCTTTACAAGGCCGAGCGGCGTTTTGAGGCGGCGCAGGCTTGCTACGAGCGGGCGGTGGCGTTGGATGCGCAGCACATCCGGGCGCTGAACAATTTGGGCTTGCTGTACGCCGAACTGGGCGACCGGCCGCAGGCGATTCGCTATTACGTCAAGTCGCTGGAGCTGATGCCGGGCAACGCGTCAGCACGCAAGCTGCTGGGCATCACGTACTACACGCTGGGCAAGATCGCTGAGGCGGCTGAGGTGTACCGGCAGTGGTTGGAGCAGGAACCCGATCAGCCGATGGCGCGCCATTTGTATGCGGCGTGTACGGGGCAAAACGTGCCAGCGCGGGCGGCGGACGACTATGTTGAGCAGACCTTCGACCGCTTTGCCGAAAGTTTCGAGTCGGTGCTGAACGAGCGCCTTGATTACAAGGCCCCGCAGTTGTGTGCAGCCTTGCTGGCCGAGCATCTACCTGCACCGCAGCAGCAATTCGCGCTGCTTGACGCTGGTTGTGGCACCGGCTTGTGCGGGCCGCTGGTTGCGCCTTGGGCCAAGACCTTGGCGGGCGTGGATCTGTCACGCGGCATGCTGGATCAGGCCCAAACCAAAGGCGTCTATAGCGATCTGTACAAAGCGGAGTTGGGTGAGTTTTTGCGGCTTTCAAAGGGGCATTGGGATGTGATCGTCTCGGCCGACACGCTGTGCTACTTCGGGGATATGCAGCCGCTGATGCACGCTGCGGCCGGGGCGCTGCGCGAAGCGGGCACCTTGGTGTTCACCGTCGAAGCGCTGCCGGATGAGGCCGCGTTGCCGTATCGGCTTGAACCTCACGGACGCTATGCCCACGCCAAGGCTTATGTGGCTGCGGTGCTGGCTGAGGCCGGCTTGCGTTGTGAGGCTCTGTCGGCCGTGGTGCTGCGCCAAGAAGGCGGCAAGCCGGTCCACGGATGGCTTGTGCTTGCGCTTAAAACTGCTACGCTGACAGCCACGGCGGTTTCCCCCACCTTGCATGGATTCACCCCATGGCCTCCTCGCCCATCACCTTGACATCCCCGCTGCCCGCAGCGGCATTGTTCTTCGAGTCGATGCAGTTTTCGGCGGGTTTGAGTGTGCTTGGGGAGATGCAACTGCAACTGCTGAGCCCCCGGGCTGATCTCAAGCCAGAAGACTTGCTTGGCCAGCCGATCACGGTGCATGTGCAAACAGCCGGCGAGGTACCGCGCCACTTCAACGGCTATGTGACGCGCTTTGGCTTGGGCATGGCGCAGGGGCGTTATCACGCCTATCAAGCCAGCGTGCGGCCGTGGTTGTGGTTCCTGACCCGCACCAGCGATTGCCGTATCTTTCAAAACCTGAGCGTGCCCGAGATCATCAAGAAGGTCTTCGAGGATCACAGCATCGCCAGCTTCCAAACCAAGCTGTTTCGCGATTACGCCAAGCGCACCTATTGCGTGCAGTACCGCGAAAGTGACTACAACTTTGTCGCCCGGCTGCTGGAGCAAGAAGGCATCTACTGGTACATCGAGCATGCCGATGGCACGCATAAGCTGATCTTGGTTGATGCCCAGAGCGCCCACGACGCCGCCCCCGGTTGTCCCAGCCTGCGCTACATCGAAGACCCACGCAACGCACCACCCGGCCAAGAGTACGTCACGCAGTGGCGTTTCAGCCAAGGGGTAGAAACCGGCAAAGTGGCGCTGACCAGCTACGACTTTGAGCGGCCTTCCACCCGCTTGTTGGTCAGCACCGGCAAGCCGCAAAAGCACAAGCTGGCCGACTACGAGCAGTTCGATTTCGCGGGCGACTACCGCCAAAGTACGGAGGGCAGCCAATACGCCGAGAACCGTGCCGACGCCGAGCAAAGCCAGTTCGAACAGCAGCAGGCCCACGCCAACGCGGTCGGTATCGAAGTCGGCCGCCGGCTCAAGCTCAGCCACCACCCGCGTGAGGATCAAAACCGCGAGTACCTGATCACCCATCTCCAGATCAGCGCGCATCTGGACCTCTACCGCACGGACGCCATGGGCGGTACAGGCGGCACGCGCTTCGAGAGCGAATTCCAAGCCATCCCCGCTGCACAGCAATTCCGCCCGCCGCGCCTGACGCCCAAGCCTTTTGTGCAAGGGCCGCAAACCGCGATGGTGGTGGGGCCCAGCGGCGACGAGATCCACACCGACAAGTACGGCCGCGTCAAAGTGCAGTTCCATTGGGATCGCTACGGGCCGAAGAACGAAACCAGCTCGTGCTGGGTGCGGGTTTCGCACCCGTGGGCGGGGAAAAACTTCGGCGGCATCCACATCCCGCGCATCGGCCAAGAGGTGGTGGTTGATTTTCTGGAAGGCGATCCCGACCAGCCGCTCATCACCGGCCGGGTCTACAACGCCGAGCAGATGCCGCCTTGGGATTTGCCGGCCAACGCCACCCAAAGCGGCCTCCTGAGCCGCTCCAGCCAAGGCGGCGGCTATGGCAACGCCAATGCGATCCGCTTTGAAGACAAAAAGGGCAGCGAGCAGCTGTGGATCCAAGCCGAGAAGGATCTGGACACCGAGGTTGAGCACGATGAAACCCACCGCGTGGGCCACAACCGCAGCAAGTCCGTGGGTGGCAGCGAAACCGCCACCGTGGTCCTGCAACGCACCCACGCCGTCGGCCTGAACGAAACCATCGCCATCGGCGCAGCCCAAGAAGTGGTCATCGGAGCCTATCAGACGGTGAATGTGGGCGGTTATCAAGACGTCAACGTCGGTGAAAAACGCGCCACCAGCATCGGCGAGGACGACAGCTTGCATGTGGGCAAAAACCTCGTGATCGAAGCCGGTGACGCCATCACGCTCAAGACCGGCAGCGCGAGCATCACGCTCAAAAAGGACGGCACGATCACCCTTCAAGGCAAGAACATCACCCTCGACGGCTCAGGCAAAGTCAGCATCAAGGCCAGCGGGGATGTGGTGGTCAAGGGTGCCAAGATCTTGCAGAACTGACACCAGCACTGACGCTAATACGGAGGTTGATCATGAGCGGACGCGATCCCCTTGAGCCTTGGGTCGAAGCTCCACCGCTGCTTGCGCCGGCGTGCATCGCTGGGGTGGTGGTTGGCGAATTGGTGGCCTTGACCGACAACGGTTTGACCGCGCTGGTACGCCACGCTGGGCAGGTGGCGTCGAGTGATGACGGGAGGGTTGAACTGCTCAAAGCGCGCAGCGTGGTGGATCTGCACGGCGCGCACATCGGTGCTGCGGTGATGTTGATGTTCGAGCACGGCGACCCAAGGCGGCCCATCGTGATGGGCCTGCTGCGCCAAGAAGGGTCATGGCCCATGGCAGTGCGGCCTGAGCAGGTGGAGGTGTCGGTGGACGGCGAGCGCATGGTCATCAGCGCCAAAGAGCAATTGGTTCTGCGCTGCGGCAAAGCGCGCATCACGCTGACCCACGCCGGCAAGGTCTTGATCGAAGGCAGTTATGTGCTGAGCAAATCCACCGGCGTCAATCGCATCAAGGGTGGATCGGTGCAGTTGAACTGAGCGAGCAGCGCCCATGGAACTCATCAACGCCACCCGCATGGTCGCCGGCTACAACATGGGCTTGGATCCCCGTGGTCGGGAGTGGCTGGTGGTGGTGATCAAGGGCACGTTTGTGCTGCCCCAGCCCGAAGAGGCGGTGCGCTTGGCCGACGAGCAGTTGCCGCTGGTGATGGCTGACACCTTCACCGGGGCTCCGGGCCTTTCGGCCCCGGTCTACGAAGCGGATTTCGCGCTGCGCAAGGGTGCCTGTGATGTCTTGCTGGTGGGCAGCGCCCATGCGCCAGAAGGCAAACCCACAGCCCGCACCGAGGTCATCTTGCGAGTCGGGCCGATGAACAAGCGTTTTGAGGTGGTGGGCGACCGTGTTTGGCTGGCCAACGCGGCTGGGCTGCAAGCCTCCGAGCCCATACCGTTTTTGCGCATGCCCTTGTCCTACGACGTGGCCTTTGGCGGTGTGGATCACGCGTCAAGCGATCCGGCCGAACATGATGCGTACATGCCCAACCCGGTGGGGCGCGGTTATCACAAGCAACTCAACAACGAATGGGTCGATGGCCGGGTGCTGCCCAATACCGAAGTGATGCGTCAACCCATCACCTCGCCCACCGAGGCTTATGCCCCCATGGCCTTTGGGCCGCTCGGGCGGGGCTGGGAAGCGCGCGCCAAACTGGCCGGCACCTATGACCAAGCCTGGCTGGACGAGGTGTTTCCGTTTTTGCCCAAAGATTTCGACGAGCGCTATTTCCAAGCCGCGCCGTTGGATCAGCAGATCCCTTTTTCCAAAGAGCCGATCGACGTGGCGATGCGGCACCTGACCCCGGATGGCCTGCGCCATTTCGTGCTGCCGCATTTCGAGGCTCCCGTGCATATCTTTCCGAAGAAAGGCGAGCGCGAGGATCACACCGCCACGCTCGACACCATCGTTTTTGAGCCCGATCAAGCGCGCTTCACCATGACGTGGCGTGTCGCCCGGCCGCTTAAACGCAACATGTTTGAAATCGCTCAAGTGCTGGTGGGCAAGAAGGGCCGGGAGTGGTGGCAACAACGCGAGCAAGTCGCCTTCCCAATTCCCGTCGTGATGGTGCCGATGCACAAGCCCACAGACACCGAGCCAGCATGATCGCTGCCGCCATCGCCATCCTGAAAACCGGCTTGGTGACGTCGGTGGGTTTGAGCGCCCCGGCCAGTTGTGCGGCTTTTCGCGCCAAGATTTCCAACCCGAGTGAAACGCGCTTCATCGACTCGGGCGGCCAGTGGATCATGGCCCACCAAGTGCCGCTGGAGCAGCCTTGGCGCGGCTTGACCAAACTGGCCAAGATGGCAGCGATGGCGCTGCGTGAAGCCTTGGAAGACGTCCCCCAAACCGAGTGGGGCCAACTCCCGCTGCTGCTGTGCGTGGCCGAAAACGAGCGCCCCGGACGTTTGGCCGGCCTAGACGATGCGCTCTTCTTGCAGATCCAAACCGAACTCGGGGTCGAGTTTGACGCCCACTCAGCGGTGATCACCCAAGGTCGGGTGGGTGTGGCGGTTGCCTTGGCGCAGGCCCGCTTGCTGATCCCGCAGAGGATGGCCCAAACGACGCATCCTCGCGTCGTGATTGTCGCCACCGACAGCCTGCTGACTTGGCCCACCCTCAGCCACTTTGAGCAAAACGAGCGTCTGCTCACTGAGCGCAATTCCAACGGTTTCATGCCCGGCGAAGCGGCCGGGGCCCTGCTGGTCGGCCCGCCCAGCGGCAAGGGGAGCGAGCTGCTCTGCACCGGCATCGGCTTCGGCCGCGAGCTCGCGCACATCGACAGCGAAGAGCCCCTGCGCGCCGACGGCCTGACCCAAGCCATCAAAGCGGCCCTGCATGACGCCGGCTGCCAGATGCACGACATGGATTTCCGCATCACCGATCTTGCCGGCGAACAGTATTACTTCAAGGAAGCCACGCTCGCCCTGTCACGCACGCTGCGCCAACGCAAAGCATCTTTCGATATCTGGCACCCGGCCGAATGCACCGGCGAAATCGGTGCCGCCGCTGGCGCAGCCATCATCAGCACCGCCCAAGCCGCCTGCCAGAAAAACTACACCCAAGGCCACAACATCTTGGCCCACATGGCCAACGATGCCGGTCAGCGCAGCGCGATTTCTCTCCAATATCGGGAGGCCTCATGAGCAATCAGGTCTATGCCAACAATATGTCGGTGAGCTGCAAAGCCGCAGCCGGCAAATCCATTTGCGCCTTTCCCGATGTCTGCATGACCCCCCCACAAACCCCAGCGACCCCACCGGGTGTACCGATTCCATACCCAAATACAGGCCTAGCTTCAGATACCTCAGACGGCTCCACCAGCGTCAATATCTCCGGCCAAGAGGTGATGCTGAAAAACAAAAGTTATTTCAAGAAAAGTACCGGCGATGAAGCCGGATGCGCACCGATGAAAGGCGTGATCACGCACACAAATATGGGAAAGGTGTATTTCAACGCGTGGTCGATGGATGTGAAGGTGGAGGGGGAGAATGTGGTTCGGATGATGGATATGACGACGCATAACCATGCGAGCCTACCGGGTAATAGTCCTGCTTGGCCATATATTGATGAAGCCGCATTCTCAGGAACTGGAGTATGTAAAGACGTCGCAAAGCAGATAACCGAGAAATGCCCCCAGAAACCGGATAAAAAGGATCGCAAGGCATGGGTCAAGGCGATGTGTGACAACCCAGACTCAGGTTGTCGAGACGCAATGAAGTGCGTACTGTCCCCGCACTCTCCGCGCGCAGAGCACGAGGACGGTACTGTCACCCAGGGAAACTGCTGTCCCGGAAAAACTCCGCACCATGTCGTTCCCGCGCATTGTTTCATGCCGCCCGGTGAGCGGGCGGGACGCGGTGATGCCCGGTATTCCGGTTGTGAGGGGTACAGCCCAGCGGAGGCACCGTGCATATGCGTCGAAGGTGCAGGTAAGGAAAAGGACCACGGTGAAATTCACAAACGTGTGGACAAGGCCGAAGATAAGTTCCTCTTGGACGGGCAGGCCGGAAGTTGGACCTACAAACAGGCATCGACTGCCGGCAGCAGGGCAGTCTCAAAGGTCACGAAATGCGACGAGGCATGCATCAAGGCGCAAGTGGATGCCTACCATCAGCAGAACGATGGGACACCCAATGTCAAAGATGACACCAAGCTCCGCGCCGATAGTTCCGGCAACAGGACACTGAGCGATCAGGTCCCAAGCGTTACGGAAGTGGGAACTAATTTTTGAATCTCCTGGGGATTTCAACAATGGCGAAAAATTCTGCAATAAACGTCCGATTTCTGGGCGGGTGCGCGCCGCGCGCCACTCTGTTGGGCCTGCTGGCGTTCCCTGCTGCCCTGGAGGGCAAGGAAGTCGAGTGCACTCGCTTTTACACCGTGACGCCCGAGCGTTGGGCTCACCGAGAAATCAATGCCGACATCGTCTCAATCGTCTTTGAGGATGGCCCTAATGGCAAGTGTTGGTGGCTTCTCGGCAAGCGAGGTGATGTCTATGCAGTGCGTCCGACCGGCGTCACCAACGAACAGATTTCAGATGCAGGCACTGGGCCCGGGAAATTCGGCTATCTCAGCAGCATTAGGTATGTTCGAGGTCGTCTCTTAGCGTGTGGATTCTCGCGGCAGATTTACGAGCGCACCGAGAATGGTTGGATCCATGCCGACCTTGGAGTTATCCTAGACGCTGCCCAGATGGACTTGGGTTTCAACGATCTCACCGGAAATGATGCCGGGGACCTATGCGCGGTGGGCGATGAAGGAGAGATTGCCATCCAATCCGGAGAGCGTTGGACTATGATGGAAAGTCCAACGAACGTAGATCTCTATGCAGTTTGCTCCGATTCCAATGGGCGATTCATTGCTGCAGGCAGGAGCGGAACCGTGCTTTGCGGCGATAGAGATGGTTTTAATATTTTGTGTGGCAACGATGCTTTTGATAATACCTTGTGGGATATTGAGGATTATCAGGGTGAGATTGTTGCGTCTTGCACTAACGGGCTATATTCCGTACGGGGTGGGTCGTTAGTTCCATTCGACAAGCCGAAGGCGCCCTCACATGTCGGGTATCGACTCGTTCAAGTAGATAATGTCCTCTGGTCAATTGGTACTTATCAGGTTTTTTGCCTTGACAAAGGTCGGTGGTCTGAATGGCAGTGTCCAGACAATAAACGTTGATTCCGCCAGATTTGGCGAAATTGTGTTCGATATTCACTATCGAACGAGTATCGTATCTGCGGTGCTGAATCAACCGGTATGCGCTGATGGAAAAACCACCCTCCCCCCTCGTCATCTCCCAACACGTCGAGGAGTCAACCCACCTCCGCCACGTTCGCAGTGTGCTGGTGCGCTCACACCACGTCCAAATCCACCGTCTGCAACGCCTTGACGAGCGCATTGCTGCGCAT